>JBKJOI010000478.1:0-5045 GCA_046595695.1 Haliangiales bacterium
CAACCTCAACGACATCGCGACGCGCATCAACGGCTCGGGCGCCAAGGTCACCGCGTCCGTGCTCTTCGACGGCACCAACTACCGCCTGAACGTCACCTCGGCCGAGACCGGCCTGGCCAACGCGTTCACCGTCGGCGGCGTCGGCGACCTGCTCGGGCTCGGCGATGCCGGCGCCGAGGTGGTCACGGCCCAGGACTCCCAGGTGACCATCAACGGCACCCTCATCACGCGCTCCAGCAATACGCTCACCGATGTCGTGAGCGGCGCGACCCTCGAGCTGCGCTCGGTGACCCCCGTCGGCGGGCAGGCCACCCAGGTCCAGGTCACCCGCGACGCCGACGGACTGCGCACCAAGGTGCAGGGCCTGGTCGACGCTTACAACGAGATCTCCAAGGTCGTCAGCGGCCAGATGGCCTACAGCGGCGACGGCAAGACCCAGCGCGGCGGCGACACGCTGTTCGGCGACTCGACCATCCGCGGCCTGCAGCGCGAGCTGGCCGCCGTCGTGACCACGCTCTACGCGAACGGCGGCACCGAGACCTCGACCGGCCAGCTCGGCATCGCGCTCGGCCGAAACGGCCAGCTCACGCTCGACCCCGCCAAGTTCGATGCCGCCACGGCCAAGGACCCCAGCGCGATCATCAACCTCCTGGCCGGCCCCGCTCAGGATGGCCTGGCCGCGGCCATGTCCTCGCTGGTGGATCGCTACACCTCGTCCACCGACGGTGTGCTGGTCAACAAGCAGAAGTCGCTGACCTCGCAATCGAGCTCCTACGACAAGGAGATCGCCCGCATCAACGACCGCGCCGAGTCGCTCGGGACCCGCATGCGCAAGCAGTTCGTCAACATGGAGCGGCTGCTGTCGACGCTGAACTCGCAGCAGAGTTACATCGACAAGATCTTCAGCTCGAACAGGAAGGACTAACGTGCACCACCATCGTGCAGCGAACCGCTACCGCACCATCAGCCTGCAGTCGGCCTCGCCGCAGCAGGTCCTGGGTGAGGTCTTCCACCGCCTGACCGCCGACATCAACGAGGCCAAGCGGACCATCCTTGCGCGCGACATCGCGGCCAAGAGCCGAGTGATCGCCCACGCTCTCGACCTGGTCGACGCGCTGGACGCCTCGCTCGAGCACGAGACCGCGCCCGAGATGTGCGCCAACCTGAGCCGGCTCTACGACTACGTCCGCAGCCGCCTGCTCGACGCGAGCGCCCGCCTCGACATCGCGCCGCTCGGCGACGCCGAGCGGGTGGTCGGGCAACTCAGCGAGGCCTTCCGGGAGGCCGTGGCCAGCAAGTGAGCGTCAGGCTCGCCGAGGCGCTGCGCTCGCTGCTCGAGGTCACGCCCTTGCCACCCTCGGCGGACACCGATCCCTCGGAGATCCTCGTGCTCGGCCAGGACATGACGGCCGCGCGCGTCGAGCCGCTGGAGGCGCTGGCCGCTCTGGTCGAGGCCGAACCGGCGCTCGCCGAGGCGGGCGGTGAGCTGCTCGTGACGCTGCGCGAGCGCGACGCTCGCTGGGCGGCGCTGCTGCTGCGCGCGCACCAGGAGCTCAAGCAGCGCGTCGCCGCGCTCGGCCAGTCGCGCCGTCGCTGAGAGCGCCACGCCGCGCGCCCCTCCTCGTCCGCTCCCCCCGCGTCCCTTCCCTACTGCACCATGAACTCGCTGAAGTACATGCGCCGGACCTTGCCGCCGCCACCGAGCCGCTTGTCGATGCGCGCGATCAGGCTCTCCTGGATCTTCGTCTTGTTCTCTTCCCCCAGCGTCTGCTCGACGGTCAGCCCGGACAGGTAACGGAGGACCTCGTCGCGCACGGCGCGCTTCTCGTCCTCGAGCGCCTTGACCGTCGCGGCGTCGGCGACCTCGAGCTCGAAGGCTGCCTTGAGGAACCGGCTCGAGGTCGGCTCGTTCAGGTTCACCACGAACGGATCCATCGTCACCATGGGGCCCGGCTTGGGCTTGCCGCTCTTGACGTCGTGGGCGTCGCTCTTCTTGCCCGCCACCGCGTGGGGCGCTGCCGTGACGTTCTTGAACGTCAGGAAGCCGGTCGCGCCCAGGTTGAGCACCAGGAGGATGAGGACGATCTTGGGGGGACCCGGCGCCTTCGCGGCGGGCGGCGCTCCCTCGGTGCCTGGGGCCTTGGTGTCTCCGCTCATGGTGTACAGGTCTCCTGCTCGAGGAGTAAGCAAGTGCCGCGCCGTTCGCAAGTCACCGAGATCGCTATGGGTGACCCGTCATGCGGGGAGGCGACCGCGTCAATACTGGCGCCGTTCGAGGCCGGAATCGTCCCTCAAGCTTTCCCCGAAACGGTCGAACCTACAGACATGGCCGCGGACCGCGAGCTCGTGCTCGGCATAGATTTCGGCACCAGCAACTCATCGGCCGCCGTGTTCCACGACGGCCGCATCCGCGCGATCGTCGACAACGGCGAGCCGCAGATCCCGACCGTGGTCCACTTCCCCGCGCGCGGCGAGCCGGTGGTCGGCTTCGAGGCCGTGCGCCTGGGCATGGGCGAGCCGGCCGACACCGTGTCGAGCATCAAGCGCGTGCTCGGCCGCAACTTCGACGACCCGATGGTCCGCGCGCTCGACGCCAGCGTCGGCTACAAGCTCATCCAGGGTCCCGGGAACCAGGTCATGGTGCGCCTGCGCGGCCGCGACTTCGCCCCCGCGCAGATCGCGTCCCTGGTGCTGATCCGGCTGAAGAACCTGGCCGAGCGCCTCTACGGCGAGGGCCGCGTACGCTCCGCCGTCATCGCGGTGCCCGCCGACTCGTCGCAGGAGTACATGGCCGCGCTGACCCGCGCGGCTGGCTTCGCGCGCCTCGAGGTGCGCGGCTTCGTGCCCGAGCCGGTCGCGGGCGCGCTTGCCTATGGCATCGGCGCGGTGGCGGAGAAGCGCCGCATCGCGGTGTGTGACTATGGCGGCGGCACCTTCGACTTCTCCCTGGTCGAGCAAGATGGCCTGCGCTTCCGCAGTCTTGCGACCAGCGGCGACCTATTCCTGGGCGGCGACGACTTCGACCTCGAGCTCGCCGACGCGGTCTCGGGCGCGGTCTTCCGTGCCACCCGCGCCGACATGCGGCGTGACGCGGTCCGCTGGCAGGAGCTGGTGCGCCGCTGCGAGTCGGTCAAGCGCCAGCTGTCCTCGGGGCCCGAGGCGCTCCTGCAGATGCGCAATGCCTTTGTCGTGGACCGGGCGCACCAGGACATCAACATGAGGATCGGCCGTGACTTCATGGAGGCGCGCTGGTCGCCGCTCGTGGAGCGCAGCGTGGCGGCCATCCACGAGGGCCTGGCCACCGCGGGCGCCGACCTGAGCACGGTCGACCAGGTCGTGCTGGTCGGTGGGACCTCGCTCATGCCGATCGTGCGCCAGCGTCTCGCCCAGCTCTTCGGCAAGACGCCCATGACCTCCGACACGGCGCACATGGCCGTGGTCACGGGCGCCACGGTCGTGGCCGCCCGCCACCAGGCCACCAGCGCGGCCAGCCTGCCCCAGCTCGAGGACGCGCCCATGGGCCCCGTGACCGTCGCCGGCTCGCTGTCGCCCACTGGCGCGGTGACCTCCACCGGCACCATCCCGACCGTGCGCACGGTCGGGCGTTAACGCCCGCTGACGTCGGCGTCCCTCAAGTATTCGCCGTTTCGTCCGAATCATCTCTAGCCATGGCCCTCATCGGAATTCTCATCGCCCTCGCCAGTGTCGCGGGCGGGTTCGCGGTCGCGGGCGGGTCGTTCCCCGTGCTCCTCCAGCCGGCCGAGTTCATCGTCATCGTCGGCGCCGCGATCGGCACGCTGGTGGCGAGCTCGCCCGGCCTCATGCGCAAGCGCGTCTTCCACGCCATCGGCGCCGCGTTCAAGGACGCGATCCCCAAGAAGCAGGACTACGTCGACGTGCTGAAGCTGCAGTTCGAGATCTTCAGCCTGATGCGCCGTGACGGGCAGCTCGCCATCGAGCCCCACCTCTCCGACCCGGCCAAGAGCGAGCTCCTGAAGAAGTACCCCTCGGTGGCGCGCCAGCACCTCGCGCTCAACTTCCTCGTCGAGGCGCTCCAGCAGGTCGTGAACGGCGTCTCGCCCGAGGAGCTGGACCAGGCGCTCGACGTCGAGATGGAGACCGCCAGGGAAGAGGGCCACGGCGCCATCGCGCTCATCAAGACCGTCGGTGACGCGCTGCCCGGCATCGGCATCGTCGCCGCCGTGCTCGGCATCATCGTGACCATGAACCACATGGACGCCCCGCCCGCGGTCATCGGCCACCACGTGGCCGCCGCGCTGGTCGGCACGTTCCTCGGCATCCTGCTCTGCTACTGCATCGTGCAGCCGCTCGCCGCCAGCGTCGAGAGCCAGGAGGCCCACCAGATGCGCTACCTGCTGTGCATCAAGCAGGGCGTGGTCGCGACCATGCGCGGCTGCCCGCCCTCGGTCGCGGTCGACTTCGCGCGCAAGGTGATCTTCAACGACGAACGGCCCACCTTCGCCGAGATGGACAAGATCCTGCGCGCCACCAAGAGCGGCGCCGCATGAGCGTGAAGGCCAGCCCGAAGGTCATCTACAAGAAGAAGGGCGGCGGTCACGGCGCGCACCACGGCGGCGCCTGGAAGGTCGCCTACGCCGACTTCGTGACCGCCATGATGGCGTTCTTCATGGTGATGTGGATCCTGGGCATGGACGACAAAACCAAGCAGGCCATCGAGGGATACTTCGCGAATCCTGTCGGCTACAAGAAGGGCTACGGCGCAGGTGCCAGTCCGGTGTCCACAGGGTCTTCGCCGTCAAACGTGCAGAAAACACAACTGCGCATGATTGTCCGGTCCAGCGAAACCCGCTCCTTCGAGCAGGTGAAGAACCAGATCCTCCAGAAGCTAGCCGCGAGCGATTCGCTCAAGCGCATGAACGCGTTGGTGGACGTGCAGGTGACCGCCGATGGATTGCGCATCGAACTCGTGGAATCGGGCGCTGGGGAAGTGTACTTCCCGCTCGGCTCTTCACGCATGAATGCGCCGACCATGCTGGCGTTGCAGCTCATTGGCAGCGTCTTGG
>JBKJOI010000492.1:0-7437 GCA_046595695.1 Haliangiales bacterium
AACATCGCCAACGCTACATCCGCCCCATCGCGAACGACTTCGAGCGGTGGCTCGCCGCTGTCCAGCCGACGCTCTTGCCGTCCGAGCCGCTGATGGCGGCGGTGCGCTACTACCGGAACCATCGCGACGCGCTCTTCCGCTTCATCGATGACCCCGACGTGCCCATCGACAACTCGCCCACCGAACGGGAGTTCCAGAACGTCGCGAAGCTCCGGCTCAACATGCTCTTCGCCGGCAGCACCGAGGGCGCCCACCGAGCCTGCGTTCTGCTCGGCATCATCGCGACCTGTCGCGCCATCGGCGTCCCCGTGCAAGCGTACCTCGTGTGGGCCTTCGAACGCCTCGGCACCCATCGCGACGTCTTCGGCCTCGCCATCCACGAGATGACGCCTGCCGCGTTCAAGAAGTCGCTCGGCTGACGCGCCCCGGTCCCGCGCCGGCAACGAGGTCCGCAGGCATGCCGACGTCCGTCGCGCATCCCGGTGTCGCTGATCGGTCACCGAGCGCACGGTGTCGCGCTTCATGCCACGACGCGCGCCCAAGCCCGAGGCCATCCAACAACGACGGGCTCGGTCACGATGCCCACTCCTGCATCCAGGGCTTCGCTCGGTAGCGGTCCCAGGAGTCGGGAAGGACCGTGACTACCGGTCCTTCGAGATTGCCTCGAGCGGCCAGGCGCAAGGCCGCGACCACGTTCGTGCCGGCCGAACCGCCGACGAGGAGTCCCTCCTCGCGCACGAGTCGCTTCGCCATGGCGAAGCTCTCCTCGTCGCTCACGCGCTCCGCACCATCGAGCACGCTGCGGTGCAGGTTCTCGGGCGCCTCGCTCCCGCCGATGCCCTCGACTGCGTAGGAGCCGTCCGGGCCGAGCGTTCCGGTCTCCACCCAATCCGCAAGGCCTGAGCCGAGGGGGTCGGCAAGTACGACGAGAACGCCGGGACGCGCCGCCTTCAGGCGACGGCCGACGCCAGTGATGGTTCCGCCCGTACCCGCGCCGGCGACGAAGGCCCCGACGTGACCGTTGGTCTGCTCGAGGATCTCGGCTCCGGTGGTCTCTTCGTGCACGCGGACGTTGACCGGATTGCGGAACTGATCGGTGAGGAACCAGCCGTTCTCCTCGGCCATCCGCTTCGCCACGTTACGGAAGTTGTCAGGGCTCGACGGCGGCGCGTTCGGCGTGATCACGACCTTGGCGCCGAGCGACGCGAGCGCCACCCGCTTGTCGACCGACATCTTCTCCGGCATCACGCACACCAGCCCGTAGCCTTGCGCCGCCGCGACGAGTGCGAGCCCGACGCCGGTGTTGCCCGCGGTTGCCTCGATCAGCGTCATCCCCGGACGAAGCGCCATGCGCTTCTCTGCGTCCTCCACGATGGCGAGCGCGATGCGGTCTTTGATGGAGCCGCCGGGATTCAGATGCTCGCATTTCACGAGTACAGGGACCGACAGCCCCCTCGCGATTCGCTCGAGCGCGACCAGAGGCGTGCGCCCGATGTGCTGCAGGATGTTCCGTCGTTCGATCATCGCGTCTTGCCTCTACAGCTTCAGGTTCAGCCAGGACTTCTCGAAGAGCACCTTGCCGGCGTGCCAGCGCCAGCTCGGCGGATGGACGGTCACGACGGGCTTGGGCTCGGCGTAGAAGTCGCCGCCGCCGAAGCCCGCCTTCCCGCCGCCGATCTCGATGAAGCACTTGCCGTGGCCGCTGAAGCGCTCGGAGGCCGACCGGCCCTCGATGACCGCTGCGATGTTCTTGGCCACGACCTCAGCCTCGGCGTGAGCGAACACGCCGGCCTTGGGCAGCGGCTTGCCAAGCTTGAGCGGGATCGAGACGACGTCGCCGATCGCGTAGACGCCAGGGAACTTCGTCTCCAGCGTGTGTCGATCGACGGTGACCCAGCCCGTGTCCCCCGCGAGCGCGCTCTCGCGGATGACGCGTGGCGCGCGATGTGGCGGCACATAGGCCAGCACGTCGTAGGTGGTCTCCGCGCCGTTCGCGAAGGCGATTCGTTTCGCCTGCGCATCGACGGTCGCGACCTGATGCTCGGGATGGTACTGGATGCCCTTGCCCGCGAGGAGCTGCTTCACCGCGCCCGACATCTCGGGCCCGGCTACGCCCATCGGTCCGGGCTCGGCCGCGAAGACCTCGACGCTCACCGCGTCACGAAGGCCACGCTTGCGAAGGTACGCGTCGACGAGCAGGGCCGCTTCGTAGGGCGCGGCGGGGCACTTGTACGCGGGCCCTGCAGTCATCACCACGACACGACCGCTCTTGATGCTCCCGAGCGCAGCGTGAAACGCCTCGGCTCCCGCCAGCGTGTAGAAGTTGTGACCGGCGTCCTGGAGGCCGGTCACCGTCTCGGGGGCGAGCTCTGCGCCGAGAGAAACGACCAGATGGTCTGCCACGAGATGCTCGCCCGAGACCGTGACTGCTCGGCGGCTCGGGTCGACCTTCTCGATCTCGCCGAGTCGGACCTCGATGCCCTTGCGACGAAGCCGCTCGAGCGGTCGCTTGATGGCGTTCGCCTCCCGGAGCCCGACCATGAGCCAGAGCAGCGAAGGCGCGAAGACATGCTCGCGCTCCCGGTCGACGAGCACGACGCGATGCTGGTGTCCGAGGAGCTTGCGCAGCGCCCTGGCGGCGACAACCCCACCAACGCCGCCGCCGAGCACGAGGACTGTCATTGCGTCGCTCATCAGAACACCAGCGTCTTGTCTGCCCACTGGGTCCAGTTCGTCAGCTCCTCGAGCGTGCTCCGCTTCGCACCCTCGCAGAGCTCGGCATCTGCGATGCCGCGCGCGTCCATGCAGGTGCCGCAGACGCCGATCTCCGCGGCGTGACGCGCGGGGGCCTTCAGCATAAGCTCGAGGTTGTAGAAGCCCTGCGGCACCTTCTGATGCGCCTTTGCGCACGCAGCGGCGTCGCCGATGAGGAAGACCTTCACCTCTTCGCCTTCCCGCTTCGAGAGTGAGCCGGCGAGCCGCAACGCGTTGTAGCTGCGCTCGGTACCGTAAGGTGGGTCGTTCAGGATGAAGAGCGTCTTGGCCATGGTCAGGTTCCTTGTGCGGCAAATTGAAGCCAGGCTTGTGTCCCGCCGCAGAGAGACCGAGCCGAACCGAATCCGAGCGCGCGCAGCTCCTCGGCCGCACGCTCCGAACGTCCGCCGCCTTTGCCGCACACCGTGACGACGAGCGTGTCCTTGGGGAGAGGCGCCGCGCCTGGTGAGAGCGTGTCGAGCGGGATGTTGATCGCTCCATCGACGTGCTCGGCGGCGAACTCCTCGGGCGAACGAACATCGACGATCACCACGCCCGTCACGCGGCGAAGCTCGGCCGGCTCCAGGCACGTCGACGCCGGCTGCGCGAGCGCCGAAGGACGACGCAGAGTCTCGCTCATGCGGAGCGCGACGACGACCCCCGACGCGAAGGTGAGTGCCGCGACCAACCACATCGCCGCGGGCAGCCCGAGCGCGTCGGCGGTGAGCCCGGCGAGCAGCGCGCCGATCGCGTAGCCGAGATCGCGCCAGAGGCGATAGACGCCCACCGAGGACGCGCGCCACGACGGGTGAGCCACGTCGCCGATGGCCGCGAGCAGCGTCGGGTACACCATCGCCGTGCCGACGCCGAGGAGCGCCGCACCCGTGGCAAAGCCGGCGAAACCGCCGGCGAGCACCACGACGACGATGCCGACCGCCTGGACCCACATGCCCGCGGCGATCAGCCACTTCCGGCCCACGCGGTCCGACCACGCGCCCGTGAACAGCTGCGAGATGCCCCAGGTGGCCGGGTAGATCGCCGCGAGCGTGCCGACCTGTCCAAGGTCCATGCGCGCCGCCGTGAAGAATAGCGGAAACAGCCCCCACGCCATGCCGTCGTTGAGGTTGTTGACGAGGCCCGCCTGGCTGACGCTCGAGAGGTTCTTGTCGAGCAGGCTCGTACGCCAGAACACCTCGCGCTGGGTCGGCACGCCCTCTGGAGGCAGCTCGCCGTGGAGCTTGGACTCGGCGGCGACGTGATGCTTCGTCTCCCGCACGACGACGACCGAGAGGAACAAGCCTATCGCGACGAAGGCGACGCCGAGATAGAACGGCTGCGGTCGCAGGCCGTAATGCGCCGCGATGAACCCTGTCGCGAGCGCGCTCGCGGCCACTGCGAAGTAGCCGGCGAACTCGTTGAGACCCATTGCGAGCCCGCGCTTCTGTGGGCCAGCGAGGTCGATCTTCATGATGACGGTGGTCGACCACGTGAGGCCCTGGCTCACGCCGAGAAGCGCGTTCGCGAAGAGGACCCACGACCAGGTCGGTGCCCACATCAAGAGGAAGGGCACGGGCGCCGCAACGAGCCACCCGCCCACGAGCACGTGCTTGCGTCCGAAGCGATCCGAAAGGCGGCCCGCGAGGTAGTTCGTCAGCGCCTTGGTCACACCGAAGACGACGATGAACGACAGCACAGCCGTCTTCGCAGCGAGGTGGAACTCCTGCTCCGCGATCGGCGCGAGGATGGTCCGCTCCATGCCGACCATCGCGCCAACGAAGGCGTTGACGACGACCAGCAGGGAGAACTGGCCGAGGTTCTCGCGGATGCCGAAACGGACGCTGGTCATGGCGTGTCCCCGCCGCGCCCCTGGTTGATGCGGAGGATCTGCTCCATCGCGGCGGGCTTCGGCGGCACGTCGCACAGGGCGTCGATGAACTCCTCGCGTGGCTTGGAGAGCAGCGGGTTCCAGCGCTTCTCGAAGGCGATGGTGCTCGACGGCTTGCCGCTCATCCCCGCGCCGCAGACCGACCCGGAGAAATGCGCCGGGTAGACCTCGAGGTCCCCGGGCAGGGGGAGCAGCTTCGCGTGGATGTTGTCGTAGAGCTCGCCCGCGTTCTCGCGCGCGCGGCCGGGCAAGTCGGGACGACCCACGGCACCGACGAAGAGCGTGTCGCCCGTGAGAACGAACCAAGGCTCCACGCCGCGCCGCAGGTCCGTGACGACGAGGCTGATGCTCTCCGGCGTGTGCCCGGGCGTGTGAAGGACCTTCGCCCGGGTGTTGCCAAGCTCGATCTCCTGGCCGTCCTTGAGCGGCTCGAAGGGGAGCGCGACGTCGGCTGATTCGTGCAGGCAGTAGGTCGCACCCACCTTCTTCGCTAGCGCAGGGCCGCCCGAGCGATGATCGGCGTGCACGTGCGTGTCGATGACGTGCGTGATGCGCATGTCCTTGGACGCGGCGAACGCGGCGTACGCATCGACGTCCTCCTCGTGGGCATCGACGACTGCGCACTTGCCGAGGCCACCGCACCCGAAGAGGTACGCCGCGCAGCCGGTCTCGAAGTAGTAGTAGGGCTTGAAGATCATCGGCGTGCTCCCTGGCTCTCCGACTCGACGCGCCAGCCACGGGCACGCCAATCGACGACTCCTTGCTCCATGCGGTGGGCCTTGAAGCCCTTCTTGCGGAGCAGCTCCACGGCCTCGACCGCCATCACGCAGTAGGGCCCGCGGCAGTAGGCGACGACCTCCCGGTCCTTTGGCAGCTCCTTGAGCCGCGCCTTCAGCTCGCCGACCGGAATGGAGAGCGCGCCGGGGATGTGCCCCGCCCGGAACTCCTCGGGCGGCCTGACATCAAGGACCGTGACCTCGCCGCTCTTCACGCGCCGCAACAGCTCGTCGCCCTCGACCGCCTCCATCGCACCGCGCTCCTCGAAGTATTCGCGCGCGACGTGCTCGACCTCGGCGAGGCGAGACTCGGCGAGCCCGCGCAGAGCGAAGAAGAAGCTGCACACGTCGTCGTCGGCGAGGCGGTACTCGACGTAGAGGCCCTTCTTCTCGGCGTCGACGAGCCGCGCGGCGCGGAGCACCTGCAGATGCTGCGAGGCGTTGGCCACGGAGATGGCTGCCTGCTCGGCGAGCGCCTCGACGGTGCGAGGGCCCTGGCAGAGGAGGTCGAGCAGCTCGAGCCGCTTTGGAGCCGAGATAGCCTTCCCGAGCCGCGCGAACTGCTCATAGATGGCGTCCTTGAATCGCCGATGGGGCGTCGTCATGAGCTCAAGTATTCACTCGTATACTTGAATGGTCAAGAACGGAGACGTCGATCGCGCATTGACTGACTGGGTCGGTCGGTTATGATTGAGGCGTGGCTCGCGCGATTCCCAAAGGCCGTTTCACGCTGCTCATCGAGGTGGCGACGAAGACGTTCGTCTCGCGCGGCTACCGGCTCACCCAGATGTCGGATGTCGCCGAAGCGCTCGGCGTGGCCAAGGGCACGCTCTACGGCTACGTCGAGTCCAAGGAGGCGCTGTTCGACGCCGCGGTCCGGTTCGCAGACGGTCAGGCGAAGCCGCCGGAACCGGGCGAGCTTCCACTTCCAACTCCACCAGCCGGAAGCACGGTCGTCTACATCCGCGAGCGCCTGATGGCGGAAGCGCGCGAGCTCGAACTCGCCCGGGTGCTCTCGCAGCCCAAGAGCGCGCGCGTGAAGACCGGCGAGTTCGAAGGCATCGTGCGCGACCTGTATCGCCGGATGTCGCGGAACCGCCGCACGCTAAAGCTCGTCGACCGCTGCGCCGTCGATCACCCAGAGCTAGCTTCGGTGTGGTTCGAGCAGGGCCGCTACGGCCAGGTCGCGCTCCTCGCCGCCTACATCGAGAAACGCATCGCCGAAGGCCGCTCGCGCGCGGTCCCCAACGTTCAGCTCGCCGCGCGCATGGTGCTCGAGACCGTCGCGCTCTGGGCGATCCACATGCCGTGGGACGCGGCACCGCGCCCGTTCGCCGAGGACGAGGTGGAGAACGCCGTCGTCGACATGCTCGTGCACGCGCACCTGAAGGAGAAGAGCCGATGAACAGAGTCCGCCAGTACATCCCGCTGATTGGCTTCGTGGTGCCGACCGTCGTCGTCGGCTACGGCTTCGTCATCCCGCGCAGCTGCATCGCGGGCGTGAACGAGCTGACGATCGGCTTCGGGACAACGGTCCTCGGTGCGGTCGTCACGTACATCGCAGGTCAGAGAGCCGTCGTTCCTCGCGGCGTCTGCACGAAACCACCGCTGTTGGTACGTATCGCGCGCGCGATCAACCGCCAGGCCGCATCGCCGAGTGGCCTCTTCGGTCGACTCCTCGGATTGATCTGGCCACGTGAGCACGGGCCGCTGAACGCCGAGGTGATCGAGCAACTCGACCTCCAGCCAGGCCAGCGCGTACTCGAGATCGGGTCCGGCTCCGGGCATGCCCTGCGGGAAGCCGCACGGAGTGCGCACGGTGGTCACGCCGTCGGCATCGATATCTCGGAACTGATGGCGCGCCTCGCCCGCAAGACGAACCAGCAGGCGGTTATGCGCGGGGAGGTCGACGTCCGCGTCGGTGACATCGTGTTGCTCTCCCTCGAGGGCGCGACCTTCGACCGGATCTTCTCTGTGCACTGCATCTACTTCTGGCGAGACGTCGAAAGCACGCTGGCCAAG
>JBKJOI010000954.1:0-2595 GCA_046595695.1 Haliangiales bacterium
CGGGGCCGGCGACCTGGTGTCGTCGTCGATGGGCCTGGTGGTCGTCGTCATGGCGATCCGGCGCCGGCTGCCCGTGGTCGTCATCGCGCGCATGCTGACCAACCTGGCGGTCGATGCGGCGGTCGGCGCGGTGCCGCTGGTCGGCGACCTGTTCGATGTGGTGCACCGCTCGCACCGCAAGAACGCCGACCTCTTCCTGGCTCGGCACGAGCAGCGGGCGGCCACCTGGCGAGACTGGGTCGCGGTCGGCGGCGCGGCGCTCGCGTTCGTCGTCGCCCTGGCGCTGCCGATCTACATCGCCGTGAAGATCGCCGGGTCGATCTTCTAGCTCGCCTCCACCGCTCCCTCCCACCGCGCCGCTTGAGACCCCTCGGGCCGTCTGCTATGACCACGGCGTGAGCCTTCGCGCCCGCATGCCTGCACGTGCCACGATCTACGAGGTCGGGCCGCGCGACGGGCTGCAGAACGAGGCGCGCCTGGTGCCCACGCCCGACAAGGTGGCGTTCATCGACGCGCTCGCCGCCACCGGCCTGCAGCACATCGAGATCACGTCGTTCGTGAATCCCAAGTGGATCCCGCAGCTTGCCGATGGTGGCGAGGTCGCGCGCGCGGTGAAGCGGCACGCGAACGTGGCGTTCTCCTGCCTGGTGCCCAACCGCAAGGGCCTCGACGCCGCGCTGGCTGCCGGCATGACCGAGATCGCGGTCTTCCTCTCGGCGTCGGAGACCCACAACAAGAAGAACGTCAACAAGACCATCGCCGACACGCTGACCGCGTTCGAGGACGTGGTCGAGCCGGCCAAGCAGGCGGGCGCGCGCGTGCGCGCCTACGTGTCGACGGTGTACGGCTGCCCGTACGAGGGTGACGTCGACCCCGAGAAGGCGGTCCAGCTGGTGCGCATCCTGCGGCAGATGGGCGTCTATCAGGTGTCGCTCGGCGACACCATCGGCGTGGCCAACCCGGTGCAGGTGGAGCGCGTGCTCGAGATGGTGCTCGCCGAGGTCCCGCAGGAGCAGATCGCGATGCACTTCCACGACACCCGCGGCACCGCGCTCGCCAACTGCACGGTCGGGCTGCAGCTGGGCGTCGAGACCATCGACGCCGCGGTGGGCGGCCTGGGCGGCTGCCCCTACGCGCCGGGCGCGTCGGGCAACCTGGCCACCGAGGACGTCGTCGCCATGCTGCACGCGATGGGCATCGAGACCGGCGTGGATCTCGACAAGCTGGTCGGCTGCGCGCAGCTCATCGCCGCGTTCGTTGGCCACGAGCTGCCGTCGAAGTACCTGAAGGCGCACCTCGGGCGCGCCGCGCGCACGCAGCGGGCGAGCGCCGCCAAGAGCAAAGACCAAGGAGCGGGCTGATGGACGCCGTCGAGATCGTGCAGGTCGAAGTGCGCCCGGGCGGCGTCGCGTGGATCACCGTGAACCGGCCCGAGGCCATGAACGCGCTGTCGGGCGAGGTCCTGCGCGCGCTCGGCGCCGCGATCGACCAGGCCGCCGGCGACGCGGCCGTGCGCGCGGTGGTGGTCACCGGCGCCGGCGAGAAGGCGTTCTCGGCGGGCGCGGATCTCAAGGAGCGTCGCGGCATGAGCGAGGCCGACACGCGCGTGCGCATCGACCTCATCAACGACGTGTTCAACCGGCTGGCGGCGCTCGCCAGGCCGACCATCGCGGCCATGAACGGCGTCGCGTTCGGCGGCGGCCTCGAGCTGGCGCTGGCGTGTGACTTCCGCGTCGCGGTGCACGGCGGCCTCATGGGCCTGACCGAGGTCCGCCTGGGCATCATGCCGGGCGCGGGCGGCACGCAGCGGCTGGCGCGCCTGGTCGGCGTGTCGCGCGCCAAGGAGCTCATCCTGCTCGGCCGCCGCATCGACGCCGAGCGCGCGTACGCGATCGGGCTCGTGCACCACCTGGCCGCCAAGCACGCCGATCTCCCCGGTGCGGTCGCGCAGCTGTGCGACGAGCTGGCCGGCGCGGCGCCCGTCTCGGTGGCCATGGCCAAGCAGGCGATCGACCGCGGCGCCGATGTGCCGCTCGCCGAGGGCCTGCGCATCGAGCGCGCGTGCTACGAGGTCACCATCTCCACCGAGGATCGCAACGAGGGGCTGCGCGCGTTCGCCGAGAAGCGCCCGCCCAGCTTCCAGGGAAAGTAGGTCAGCCCCACATGCAGCACGATCAGGACGAGCTGCGCCGGCGGACCGCCGCGGCGCAAGCGGGCGGTGCGCCCAAGTACCACGCCAAGAACGCCGAGGACGGCAAGCTCTACTGCCGCGACCGGCTGAAGCTCTTCTTCGACGACGACGGCAAGGACTTCGCCGAGGACGGCCTGCTCGCCAACTGCGGCGCCGCCGACCTGCCCGCCGACGGCGTGGTCACCGGCATCGGCCGCGTGCACGGACGTCCGATCGCGGTCATGGCCAACGACTCGACCGTCAAGGCCGGCTCGTGGGGCGCGCGCACGGTCGAGAAGATCATCCGCATCCAGGAGCAGGCTGGTCGCCAGCGCATCCCGCTCATCTATCTGATCGGTGATGCGGGCGCCGGCGGAGTCGACCAGGTAGAGCAGCGGGATGCGCAGGAGGCCGGCTTGCTCCTG
>JBKJOI010000064.1:0-7149 GCA_046595695.1 Haliangiales bacterium
CGGTGCCGTTGCCGGCCCGAGCGAGCACGCGCACCCAGGTGATGATGGCCCAGCGATCCGCGACCGGGATCTGGTAGGCGTAGCCGGGCATGTTGCGCACGCCGTGCGAGATCACGCCGAAGATCTCGCCGTCAGACATGGCGCGCAGCCGCTCGCCCGCGAAGTCGGGCGGCGGCGGGAAGGCGCCGCGCGAGCGCTGCACGACCATGCCCTTGCCGCCGCCGGAACGATCGTGGCAGGGCGTGCAGTAGATGTTGAAGCGCTCCTCGCCACGCGCAAGCGTCTGCTCGGTGACCAAGATGGGCGCCTTGGCCACGAACGCGGTGCCGATCTTGCCCTCGTAGAAGGCGTCGTCCTCGCGCAACTGGCCGCGCGCGACCGTGCCGTCGACCGGCGGGCGGTTGCCACGGCCGTCAGCGAAGAACGGAAAGGCTTCCTGGCCGGAGACCTTGGGCTGCCAGTCCATGTCGGGGAACACGTACAGCGGCGGCTGCTCGCTCGGCTGGCCGCGGCACGCGCCGAGAGCCAGGAGCAAGAGCGCTGCGATCGATGCGAAGCGCGCGGTCACGGAGCCACCTCCTCGATTTCCTGGAGCCCGAGCTTGGCCAGCAGCTCGCGGGTCGCCTGGCGGTCGAACTTGGGATCCCGCGCCTCGACGCTCACGAAGAACTTGTCGTCGGTGGCCCGGTCGAAGCGGGGGTGCTGCATGACCGGGTGGAAGTACTCCGGCTGCTTGTTCATCGCCCACAGCCCGAAGAATGTGGCGAAGGCCGAGAACAGCACGGTGCACTCGAAGAAGATCGGCACGAACGCCTGATACGAGAAGGGCTCCTTGCCGCCGATGATGTGCGGGTAGGCGACCTGCTGCGTGTAGTAGGCGAGGCCGATGGCGCCGAGCAGGCCCGAGATGCCGCCGATGAGCACGATCCACGGCAGCTTCGAGGGCGCGAGGCCCATCGCCTTCTCGAGCCCGTGCACCGGGAACGGCGTGTGCGCGTCGAAGTGCTTGTAGCCCGCGTCGCGGAGCTCCTCGCACGCGTGGTAGAGGTCGCGCGGCGTATCGAAGTAGCCGACGAGCGCGAACGGCTGCGCCGCCGGGTTGCCCCGGTAGGGCGCCTGCGGCGTGCTTGCCGGACTAGACATGGGCCGCCTCCTTGTGGCCGTCGCCAGACGGGTCGTAGTGCGGATCCGCCTGCGGCATGACGCCCTTCACCTCCGAGATCGCGATCATCGGCATGAAGCGGACGAACAAGAGGAACATCGTGAAGAACAGACCGAACGAGCCCGCGAACATCGAGATGTCCCAGATGGTCGGCTTGAAGTACGACCAGCTGGCCGGGATGTAGTCGCGGTGCAGCGAGGTGACGATGATGACGAAGCGCTCGAACCACATGCCGATGTTCACGATGATCGACAGCACGAACATGAGCGGGATGCTGGTGCGGAAGCGCTTGAACCAGAAGAGCTGCGGGAAGAGCACGTTGCAGCTCACCATGGTCCAGTAGGCCCAGGCGTAGGGACCGGCCGCGCGGTTGATGAAGGTGAACGTCTCGTAGTCGTTCCCCGAGTACCACGCGATGAAGAACTCCATGCCGTACGCGTAACCAACCATGGTGCCGGTCGCCATGATGATCTTGTTCATGTTCTCGAGGTGCCTCATGGTGATGAGGTTCTCGAGGTGGAACGCCTTCCGCGCGACGATCATGAGCGTCATGACCATCGCGAAGCCGGAGAAGATGGCGCCCGCGACGAAGTACGGCGGGAAGATCGTGGTGTGCCAGCCGGGGATCACCGAAACAGCGAAGTCGAAGGACACGATGGTGTGCACCGACAGCACCAGCGGCGTCGACAGGCCGGCGAGGATCAGGTACGCGCGCTCGTAGTTCAGCCAGTGGCGGTGCGAGCCGCGCCAGCCGAGCGAGAAGATGCCGTACGCGATGGCGCGCCCCTTGGTCTTGGCGCGGTCGCGCAGGGTCGCCAGGTCGGGCACGAGGCCGACGTACCAGAACAAGATCGAGACCGTCGCGTAGGTCGAGACGGCGAACACGTCCCAGGCGAGCGGCGACTTGAAGTTCGGCCACAGGCCCATGTTGCCGGGCACCGGGAACAGCCAGAACGCGAACCAGATGCGGCCGACGTGGAGCGCCGGGTAGAGGCCGGCGGCCATGACGGCGAAGATGGTCATGGCCTCGGCGGCGCGGTTGATCGACGTGCGCCACTTCTGCTTGAAGAGGTAGAGAATCGCCGAGATCAGCGTGCCGGCGTGGCCGATGCCGATCCAGAAGACGAAGCCGGTGATGTCCCAGGCCCAACCGATGGTCGTGTTGAGGCCCCAGACGCCGACGCCGGTGGCGACGAGCTTCGTGATCGCGCCGCCCAGCACCAGGAACAGGCTGCCGGCCATGGCGATCATGATGAGCCACATGGGTGGCGTCTTGCGCTCGATGATGCCGGCCACCTGCTCGGTGACGGCGTGGAAGTCAGCGGTGGCGAGCACGAGCGGCGCCCGCACGGCGGGGTCGTCGTGCAGGTCGTTGCGCATCGGGTCGCGAACCACTGGGTCCGCTGCGTGAGTCGTGGCGCCCATCGCTAGGCCTTCTCCAGCTCGGGGTTGAGGTTCCGGATCTTGGCCAGGTACGCCACACGGGGCCGGACGTTGATCTCCTCGAGCAGGACGTAGCTGCGGGCCTCGGCGTGAGCCTTGGCGACCGCGCTCTGCTTGTCGTTGAGATCACCAAAGATGATCGCGCCCACCGGGCAGGCCTGCTGGCAGGCGGTCACGATCTTGCCGTCGGGGATGACGTCGGTACCCTCGCGCTTGTACGCGATCTTGACCTCGTTGATGCGCTGCGTGCAGAAGGTGCACTTCTCCATGACGCCGCGCGACCGGACGGTCACGTCAGGGTTGAACTGGAGCTGCGTCAGCGCCGGGGTCTCCTTCGTGTAGTTGAAGAAGTTGAACTTCCGCACCTTGAAGGGGCAGTTGTTCGCGCAGTAGCGGGTGCCGACACAGCGGTTGTAGGCCATGTCGTTCAGGCCCTCGGGGCTGTGCGTGGTGGCAGCGACCGGGCAGACCGCCTCGCAGGGCGCGTTCTCGCACTGCTGGCAGGGCAGCGGCTGGGCCACCGAGCGCGGCTCGTCGGCCGGACCCTCGAAGTAGCGGTCGACGCGCAGCCAGTTCATCTCGCGCGAGCGACGCACGCCGTCGGCGCCGACCACCGGGATGTTGTTCTCGGCCTGGCAGGCGATCTGGCACGCGGAGCAGCCGGTGCAGGTGTTGAGGTCGATCGCCATGCCCCACTTGTGGATGACGTCGGTCTTCTGCGTCGTCCACAGGTTGAACAACTCGGTGCCCTTGGGCCCCTGCTTGGCGACCGCGTCGGGCGACTTCTGGTACTCGGCGAGGCTGGTCTCGCGGACGTGCGGGCGACCCTCGAGCGAGAAGTGCTCCTGGGTGCGCGCGAGCTCGGCGTCGCCGCCGAGCACCGAGACCGTGACGCCGCCGACGTAGCCGAGCGAGCTGCTCGAACGCAGCGGGAAGGTGTCGGTGCCGACGCTGTCGCCGACCCGGCCGGCCTTGCGGCGGCCTTGGCCGAGCGTGACCGCGAGCGACTCGTCGGCCTGACCCGGCGCCACCAGCACGGCGACGCGCGCCGACAGGCCGTCACCGGCCTGCAGCGAGACGACCGCGCCGTCCTTCACGCCGAGGCGCTTGGCGGTCGCGGGCGAGATCTCGACCCGGTTGCCCCAGGTCTGCTTGTGCATCGGATCCGGCCACTCTTGCAGCCAGCCGTTGTTGGCGAAGCGACCGTCCCACGCGTGGGTGCAGGGAGCGAAGGTGATCTCCACGCCCTCGCCCGCCGGCGCGAGCGCGCGGGCGGCGGCGACGAGCGCGGCCGTGTTGACCGCGACCGCCTCGGTGGCGAACGGGAAGCCAGAGGCGTTGGCGATGACGCCCTCGTGGAGCATCTTGCGCCAGGACTTCTCGCCGCCCAGCGCCAGCTTCGGCAGCCAGGTGGCGCGGACCATGTCGTAGCCGCGCTCGCCCTTGCCGAGCAGGAGCGAGACGACCTCGGCCTCGGTGCGGCTGTCGAACAGCGGCGCGATGAGCGGCTGCACGATCGACGCGGTGCCGTCCTCGGCGACCGCGTCGCTCCACGACTCGAGGTCGTGCGAGCGGTTCAGGTGCCAGTCGGCGAGCTCGGAGGTCTCGTCCAGGTGCGACGAGACGTGCACGACGTTGGCCCTGTCGAGCGCCAGCGCGAAGCCGGTGTCGGCGGGCGCGGTGAACGCCGGGTTGCCGCCCAGGATGAGCAGCGTGTCGACCGAGCCGTCGGCGAGCGCGTTGGCGAGCGCGATGAAGCCGGTGGTGCCCTCGGCCTGCTCGTCGAACGCCTTGACGTACTTGACGGTGGTGCCCACGTTGCCGAGCGCCACGTTGATGACGTGGGTGAGCGCGTGGACGATCGCGGGCTGCTTGGCGCCCGCGACGACCACGCCCTGGCCGCGCTTGCTGGCGAGGTCGGTGGCGACCGCCTTGGCCCACACCTTGGCGCGCTCGGGCAGCGCCTGCGCGCGCGCGGCGCCCAGGCCGGCGAGGTCCGCCGCGACGCCGGCCGAGGCCAGCTCGGCGGCGAGCGCGAACGCGAACGCGGTCACGTCGCGGCTGGGGATACGCAGGCGGTGATCCGCCGCCGAGCCGGTCACGGTGAACTGGCTCTCGACCACGTACAGGCGGCTCATCGCCGATGGATCGTCGAGCTTGCGGCCGTCGGCGAAGCCGCGCGCCTGCTTCACCGGGCTACCCTCGGAGGCCAGGATGTCGGCGTCGAGCGCGACGATCACCTTGGCCTTGCCGAGGTCCAGCACGGTCTCGAACGGCTTGCCGAAGGCGAGGCGCGCGCCTTCGCGCTGCGCGTCGCGCGAGATCGGCTCCCAGCGCGCGAAGCGCGCCTGCGGCATGGCGCGCTTGAGCTCGTCGAGCTGCGCCTGCAGGGTCGGCGAGCGCTGGCCGCTGGTCAGCACCGCGAAGCGCGCGCCCTGCTGCTGGCGCAGCCGCTGGCCCATGGCTCCCAGCGCCGCGGCGGCGTCGGTCCAGGTGCGGTCGACCTGCTTGCCGGCGTCCTTCTGACGCGGGCGATCGCTACGATCCGGATCGTAGAGATCGAGCACCGAGGCCTGCACCCACGGCAGCACGCCGCCGCCGGCGGAGTCGGGGTGAGCCGGGTTGCCCTCGATCTTGGTCGGGCGACCGTCGTGGCTCTCGACCAGCAAGCCGAAGGCGGTGCCACCGAAGGTGGTCGTGCTCGCGTAGTACATCGCGTTGCCGGGGATGGAATCCTCGGGCGCGCTCGCGAACGGCACGATCTTCTCCTCGGGGCGGCGGCACGAGGCCAGGCCCGCCATGGCCGCCGAGGCGCCCATGAGGTTGAAGAAGGTGCGCCGCGAGATGCCGTCGGGCGGCTCGGTGATGTTGGGAGGGAACTCGGCCGGCAGCGTGGCCATGAGCTCCGGCGCGCGCTCGAGCTCGGCCAGGCTGCGCCAGTAGTTGCGGCCGGACCGGTCCTCTGCGATCTCGTATGGTGCTCGCTTCGACATATCTAGACCGCTCCTAACGGTGGCAGCCCGAGCAGTGGAGGGGCGGACGAACCTCGCGGCCGTTGGCGGCGATCGGCTTCTGCGATCCGCGGTCGGCCTTGTGGGTCCACTCCATGTCGGTGACGGAGACTTCGGCCGGACGCAGGCTCGGTCCGGGATTGCGGTGGCACTCGAGGCAGAAGGTCATCGACAGCGACTTCGCCTGCCCGACGACGTCCATCTGATCGACGCGCCCGTGGCACTCGACGCAGCCGACCTTGGCGGCGAGGTGCGCACTGTGGTCGAAGTACACGTAGTCAGGCGCGTTGTGCACGCGGATCCACTGGATCGGCATGCCGGTCGCGAAGCTCTCGCGCACGGGCAACAGCGGCAGGCTGTCGGTGCGGATCTTCGAGTGGCAATTCATGCAGACCTGCGTGGGCGGCAAGGTCGCCATGGCGCCGCGCTCGATGGGACTGTGGCAGTAGCGACAGTCCATGCCGAGCTCACCCGCATGCAGCTTGTGCGAGTAAGGCACCGGCTGTTTGGGTGTGTAGCCCACATCGATGTGATCGTTGGGCGTGTAGTACACGGCAGCCGCGATGCCGGCCGTGCCGAGCGGACCCAGCACCCAGAAGATGAGGATGGGAAGGATCTTGTTGGACCAGCGTGGAAATAGATAACGCGCCATGCGTGCGTTCCTCGAGGGTTCGAGCGACGTTCGCGCTCGCGGCCTCGGGATCGAGGACAAATGCGCGAGCGGCATGGACTAAATCGCATTCTGCCTGGTTGCCGCAAGGTGATGTTTGCCGCGGGGGTGCGGCAAAGTGCCGCGGGGTTGTCGGCAGCGTCGCGTGCTGGTTGAATGAGCGGCATGTTGTCGCAACGAGAAGCCGAAGCCGCGCTCGCGGAAGTCGATGTCGTACCCGTCGCGCAGGCGGTGCTCGCCGAGGCCAAAGAAATCGTCGCCGCCTGCCTCGCGGCGGGCGTGCCCGCGGTGCTCGGCCGCGACGATCACTGCAAGAGTGGCTGCTCGCCCAAGCTGCTCGTGCTGGCACGTGAAGTGGATGCGCCACGCGTTGCGCAGGTGATGCACGCGCGCTGGGCGCAGCTCGCCATCAAGGACGGCGTGCTCGAGCGGGTGGCCGGGAGTGGCGGGAGCGCGGAGGCAGATCCCGAGGCCGAGCCACCCTGCCCCGCGTGCGGCGCGCACGGCGCGCTGGTGGACGGCGCGTGTCCGGAGTGCGGGTTGCAGCTGGGGTGAGCACGCGTAGGCCGAAGACCGAGCCGCTGTGGCCGCTCCTAGGTGCTCACCGAACGCTTACCCGCGGGGCGCACGCGCCGGAGTGCGGTGCGTATCGATTCGGCGAGCTGCTCGAACGAGATCGGCTTGCTGGCGATGTCAACGATTCCGAGTGCCTCGTAGCTGGCCCGGAGCGCGCTGTCCATGACGCCCGTGAGCAAGAGAAAGCGCTGGTCGGGGTCGCGGCTGAGGATCGCGCTCGCGACCTGCAATCCCGTCAGGGCGGGCATATTGTGGTCGCAGACGATGAGATCGAAGCGCTCGCCGGC
>JBKJOI010000229.1:0-2670 GCA_046595695.1 Haliangiales bacterium
GATGTCGTGCATGAGGCCGCACAGGAACGCCTCGGTGGCGGTCGGCCGGCCGCGCGCCAGCGTGCGCGCGAGCGCGCCGGTGGCCGCGGCGTGGTCGCGCACCTTGGCGCCGAACCCGGTCTCGTCACCGAACAGCTCCATGCAGGCCACCGACGAGATCACCGCCTGGATCTCGCGGTTGCCCAGGCGGTTGATGACGTCCCCGATGTGGGTGATAGGCGACTTGGGACGGAAGGCGGCGCTCTGCGCCACGCGGAACACCTTGGCGGCGATGGACTGGTCGCGCTCGATGAGATCGCGGACCGCCCGGACGTCGAAGTCCGGGTTGGCCAGGAGCGCGAGCGCGCGCGCCGCGAACACCGGGAACGGCTTGAGCCCGGTGGTCAGCACCATCGCGGCGGCCACGCTCGCGCTGGCCCGTGAACGCGCCAGCTCGTCGTCGTCCTCGCCGAACCACAGCTGCTCGAGCATGGACTCGCCCACCTTCGGCGGACGGCGCCGGCCCGCGGGCGGCGGAGGCAGTTTCTGGCTCGGCTGCATGGTGCTGTGCAGACGACCAGAATCCAGAAACCTTGAGCGCGGCGACCCAGGCCCCGAAAATCAGATTCATCCCGGGCCCTTCCTGGCGCCCGCCCGGCGGAGTAACCTACGGCGGGGAGGAAAGATGGCCAACGTCGAGACCGAGTACATGGGTGGCCGCAAGGCCAAGCTGTGGACGTACCTGATTCTCATGATCGTCCTCGTGATCGGGGCCGTGATCGTGAACCTCGCGATCAAGGACCCTGAGCTCATGAGGAGCGGCATGAAGTCGTTCCTGGGCATGCCCTCCTGGGTGTTCCCCATCCTGGGCATCGTCGCGGGCGGGCTCCTCTACGCCCTGGGGCTCAAGATCGAGACCGACTGGCCCGAGGCGGTGGGCGCCTTCATCATCGCTGGCTCGGTGGCCGCGGGAGAGTTCCTCATCGGCTGGGAGAAGTTCGCCCTCGGCGGCATGGCGGTCGTGCCCTACGTCATTCCGATCCTGCTGTTCCTCATCCTGCTCATGGTCGGCATGGTCAAGAGCCGGTAGCAGCCCGCCGCCGCTTAACGCCGCCGATCCACGTGTGATGATGACGGCAGCGACGATGAGGAAGAAGACGACGATTTGGACGACACGCGTGTGGCCCTGGATCGTGCGGCACCGCGGACCGCTGGCCGTGACCGTGATCATCGCGGTGCTGCTCTCGTGCTTCGCGGTGCTGGCGAGCGAGGTCGCCGAGCGCGAGACCGACGCCTTCGATCGCGCGGTCTTGCTGTGGCTCAGGCAGGGCGGCGCGGACCCGCTCGGTCCGCCATGGCTCGAGCGGGCGGTGCTCGATCTCTCCGCGCTGGGCTCGGGCGCCGTGGCGACGGTGCTCGTCATCATCGCGGCGGGCTTCTTCGTGCTCGATGCGCGCCCGCGCCAGGCCGCCCTGCTGGCCGCCTGCACGCTCTCCACATGGGCCGCCATCGCGGTGCTCAAGCAGCTCTACGGCCGTCCCCGCCCGGCCTTCGGCGCCAGCGAACTGGTGCTCGGCCTCTCCTTCCCGAGCGGGCACACCATGATCGCGACCGCGCTCTACTTGACGCTGGGCGCGATCGTGGGCGGCAGCTTGCAGCGTCGGCGGCTGCGCTACTTCGTGTACGCGGTGGCTGCGGTGCTGGCGGCGCTGGTCGGTGTCACCAGGGTCTATCTCGGCGTGCACCACCCGACCGACGTCCTGGCCGGCTGGACGCTCGGGCTCGCGTGGGCCCTGTCCTGCGGCCTGGCGAACCATCTGCTCCGCGAGCAGCGCGTCGTCGAGGCCGCCTGACGGCGCGGCGTTCGCCGCGCGGCGCGGTGACGGAGTACGATGGGAAATGTCGATTTCCTGCCCCGACTGCATGACCGAGCTGGTCCAGACCGTCGATCCCGGCGCGCAGGTGTGCCAGCGCTGCAACGGCCTCTGGGTCCAGGAGGCGATGCTGGTGGCTCGCCTCGCCGAGGCCACCGCCGGCCGCACCGGCGCCCAGCTCGAGCTACGCGGGATGTCGTCGGGGCAGCGGCGCCGCTGCCCGGCCTGCGATCAGCGCATGGACGTCGTCGGGCTCGAGACGGTCGTGCTGGATCGCTGCACGGCGCACGGCCTGTGGCTGGATCGCGGCGAGTACGAGCAGGCGCTGTCCTCGGCCGCGGCGCAGCCCCGGGCCGAGCCGCGCCTGCCGACCGCTGCCGAGGCGGCCGACGCACCGCACATCCAGAACGGAGTCGACGATCTGGCCGACCGCCTGAGCGGCGCGGGGACTCGCGGCCTCGTGACTGGCAACCCGACGGGCCTGGTGCTCGGGCTGTTCGGGATGCTGCTCAAGCGGCGCTAGCCGCCCCAGGAGGTGTTCCTAGTGCATCGTCACAGTGAAGATGACCGGTACGGTCGGCGGCCGGGTAGCTCGACCAGGAGCTCCGGTAAGCTCAAAAAAGGCAGGCCTGCCGCGGATCGGTACGACCTTGCTCGTGGGCCCGGGCGATCGCGCGCTCGACGTGCGCGCGGCCGAAGTCACGCTCGGCCTCGTGCAGGTTGTGGAGCCTGCACCTGAGCCCGAGCCCGGCGACGGTGGCCTGGCCGCCGCGCGCAAACGCCTGCAGGTGGTGCACCTCGATCTGGTAGCGCGAGC
>JBKJOI010000474.1:0-11366 GCA_046595695.1 Haliangiales bacterium
ATGAACGCCGCGAGCGCGAGCGCGAGCGCGTGCCCGCGGCGGTGCGCCACGCTCAGCGCCCCCACGGCGGCGGCGCCTCTCCGCCATGACATCCGCTGGTCGCGCACTCGCTCTCGAAGTCGTGGCAGGTGATGCAGCCGCGCAGGTTCTGGCGCGCCGGAAAAGCGTGCGCCGGGGACGGGTCGTTCATTCGCGCCCACTGCGCGAGCGGCTCGTGCGAGCGCGGCCGGCGCGCGTGACAGGTGGTGCAGAAGTCGCCCTGGTGGCAGGTCGCGCACCGCTGGGCCTCGGTGGCCGCCTCCGACCCGTGCATGAGCTCGGCCCACGCCGGCACATGGTCGCGCGGCCGCATCGTCAGGTGGCACTCGTCGCAGTTCTCGCGCCGGCCCGACATGCCGGTGTGGCAGGTCGCGCAGCCGGGCGCGTCGGCGCGCGCATCGGCGCCGTGATCCTTGCGGAACGCCAGCGTGTGCGATTCGGGTTGATCGCGCGGCGGCAGGTGCGAGCGCGGCGCGACCAGGGCCAGGCCGGTGCCGGGCGGCCGGTCGTGGCACGCGCCGCACGCCGACATCGACTGGGTCTCGGGCGTGCGCTTGGGGTCGTCGTGGCACTCGACGCACACCGCGGTCTCGGGCGTGGCCCGCTCGGCCGCGCGCGCCTGCTTGCCGACGCCGCGGTGGCAGGTCACGCAGGCGATCCCCACGCCGGCGCGGTCGGCCTCGTGGCTCACGTGGTCGAAACGCAGGTCGCCGCGGATGAGCGCGCGCGCCCGCGCGGCCGGCCGGGCGCCGGCGGTGTGGCAGGAGCGGCAGTTGTCGAGCGGCGCCGGGATGCCGGCCAGCCGGGGGTCGTCGTGGCAGCGCGCGCAGGCGTGGTGCCCGGGCGCGCCCTCGTCGGCGGCGCTGGCCCCGCGCGCATGGCAGTCGCTGCAGGCGACGTGGAAGCCGGCGCCGCGCTCCATGCGCGCCTTGTCCAGGTGCAGGGCGTGCGAGAACTCGGCGGGCTGCGCGCGGGTCGGGCCGACCGGCGGGTAGGGCGCCAGCGTGGTGCCGTCCTTCTGCCACGGCGCCAGCTCCTCGTGGCACAGCCCGCACAGCTCACCGGGCGGCGCCGAGAACGCCTTGGCGTGGCAGCCCGACTGGTCGCAGGGCGCGTGATCGAGCATGCCCGGCCGCGCCGGCTGGCCCGCGTGCACGTCGGCGGCGGGGTGGCAGGCGGTGCACGCCAGCGCGGCGTGATCCGGCTGCGCGTGAGGGAAGCGCAGCGCGCTCGTGCCCTCGGGATCGGGAGGCCCGCCCCGGGAGCGCGAGCCGCAGCCGAGCGCAATGCACAGCGCGAACCACGCGAGCCGACGGAGCACGCCCTACCGTATCACGTGAATCAGCGAGGCTGACCGGTGCCGGGCGGGCCGTTCTTGAGCAGGTACGCGGCCATGTCGTACTCGAAGAAGCCGAGCATCTCGGTGTCGAGCACGTACTGCATGAGCTTGTTGCCGCCCGGCTTGTCGCCCTTCGCGTAGAGCTGTAGGCCCTGGTAGTAGTAGGCCTCGGCGCGCTTGCCGCGTGTGTTGGCCTTCGTGTACAGGTCCTCCCAGGGCAGCGTGCCGGCGGTGAAGCGGGCCAGGTCGTGGTACCAGCGCGTGCCCGAGCGCGAGGCCAGGAACTCGGTGGCGAGGGGATCGGCGGTGACGCCGCGCAGCCGCGCTGCGTTCACGATCCACAGCGAGCAGTAGATCTTGAAGTACTCGGTCACGCCCTTGCGCGCGAGCCCGCGGTGGTAGGCGTCGAGCGCCGCGGCGTACTCGCCGCGCGGCACCAGGAACGCGATCACGTCGGAGAACACCGACGACTGGGTCGAGTCGGAGGTCGAGTCGATGGCGGCCTCGAAGGAGTGCAGCGCGTCGGCCTTGCCGCCCAGCGACCAGATCACCCGGCCGCGCTCGATGAGCGCCTCGGTGCGCTGGCGCTCGGTCAGCCCGGAGCCGAGCACGACGTCCCACTTGTCGAGCGTCGCCTTGTACCAGGCGTTCGCGCCGGCCAGGTCGCCCGCGCCCGCGCGCGCGTCGGCGGCCAGGCGCAAGAGGCGCGCCTCGTCGACGCGCTTCTCGAGCGGGGTCTCGCGCGGCAGCGCCGCGGCGGCCTCGAAGTCGCGCGCGGCGAGGGCGTACTGGCCGCGCTTGTGCTCGATGAGCGCGATGAGCTCGAGCGCCTCGTGGCCGGGCTTGGTCGCCTGCGCCATGCGCAGCCACTCGAGTCCGCCGTCGATCTCGCCGAGCGCGTAGAGGCCGCGACCCATGGTGAGGTACGCGGTGTCCACGCCCGGATCGAGCGGCTTGCCCGGCCAGCGCTTGGCGGCATCGGCGTGCAGCGCCTCGAGGCGGACGAGGTCGGCCTTGGCGGCCTCCAGGCGCTCGGCCTGGAGCGCGTCGCCCATGCGGAAGGTGTAGAGGTTGCCCAGCAGCGACACCAGGTCGCGGTCGTTGGGCGAGAGCTTGGCCGCGGCCTCGATCTCGCGGATGGCGACCGCGGCGTTGCCGCTCTGCGCGGCGACCAGGCCCAGGCAGCGGTGCGGCTCGGGCGCGCGCGGGTGCTGGCGCGCGCCCGCCTCGCAGATGCGCAGCGCGGTGACCAGATCGCGATCGCCGCTGCCGCCGCCCGCGCCCTGCTCGCCGATGAACGCCTGCGCGAGCGCCGCGAAGAACTCGGGCTTGCCCTGCGGTCCGAACGCCTCGCGCACGACCCGGCGCAGATCGGGATCGTCGCCGAGCTGGCCGGTCAGCGTGTCGAGCACGTCGGGCACCTTGTCGAGCTTGCCCATGCGCGCGTAGGCGCGGATGAGGTTCCACACCGGGAAGCGGATGCCGGGGCCGTGCGCGCCCTCCATCTTCTCGTCGTTCTTGCCCAGCCCGGCCACGCGAGCGGCCTGGCGGTCCAGGTAGAGCCCGGCGAGCAGGCGGCCCGCCCACGGCGAGGCGAAGCGCTCGGTGACCTCTTCGAGTATCGCGACCGGACGCGCGCGCTCGCCGCCCGGACCAGTGCGCGCGACCTCGAGATCGTCGGCGTAGGCGACGATGGCGTCGTAGGAGTTCTGGTACTTGTCGGCGCTCTCGGGGCGGGCGGCGCGCAGCACCGCGAGCGCGGTCACCGCCTCGACGTCGCGCCCGGCGCGGGCGAAGAAGTCGTAGAGCTTCTCGGCAGTGGGCGCGACCTGGTCGAGGCCCGGGCCGGCGACCAGCTCGTCGGCGAGCTCGCCGGGCGTCCACATGCCGAGCGCGCTCGCGAAGGCCTCGGTGACGCCGGCGACGTCGCCGGCGGCGACCAGGCCCTCGATCTGCGCCTGGTAGGCCTTCCACAGGTCAGCGCGGCGCTCGGAGCGGACCGGGTCGTCGACCAGCAGCGCCTCGTACAGCTGGCGGGCGCGCTGCAGATCGTCGTCGTCGTCGAGAGCGAGGGGTGGATCCTGGCGCGGCGGCAGGCCCGCGAGGGCTTCCTTGGGACCGGTGGGGCCGACCGGGCGGCCGTGGCTGGCCGGGCCGCAGGCGAGGGCGCCCAGCGTGATCGCGGTGGTCGCCAGCGTGGCGAGGAACATTCGGGACATGAAGCTGAATGTAGCACCTGGAGTCACGAGGGGAATTACGCGCCGGCCCTGCGCTTTGATCTGAGGAAATGATGTTAAGCAGGAGCAAGCCCATGCCCATCGTCGTGCAAAAGTATGGTGGATCGTCGGTCGCCGGCGTCGAGAAGCTCCGCCTGGTGGCCCAGCGCGTGGTCGAGACCGCGCGCTCGGGCAAGCAGGTTTGTGTGGTCGTCTCGGCCATGGGCGACAGCACCGACGAGCTGCTCGGACTGGCCCGCAAGCTGACCGCGGCGCCGCCGCGGCGCGAGCTCGACATGCTGCTGTCGTGCGGCGAGCGCATCTCCATGGCGCTGCTGTCCATGGCCATCGCCGAGCTGGGGCATGAAGCGATCTCGTTCACCGGCTCGCAGTCGGGCATCCTGACCAACGACCGGCACTCGGGCGCGCGCATCATCGAGGTGCGGCCCGTGCGCATCCAGGACGAGCTCGAGCGCGGCCGCATCGTGATCGTGGCCGGCTTCCAGGGCGTCTCCTACAAGCGCGAGATCACCACGCTCGGCCGCGGCGGCTCGGACACCACCGCGGTCGCGCTGGCCGCCGCGCTGGGCGCCGAGTACTGCGAGATCTGCTCGGACGTCGACGGCGTCTACTCGGCGGATCCGCGCGTGGTCCCGGCGGCGCGCCTGCTCGAGGCCATCTCGTACGACGAGATGCAGGAGCTCGCCGAGCACGGCGCCCGCGTGATGAACCCGCAGGCGGTCGAGTTCGCGCGCAAGGCGGGCATCGCGATCTACGCGCGCGCCACCGTGGGCGCGCCCGGCGAGGGCGGCACGCGCATCGGCGGCCCGGCGCCGCACGGGCGCGGCGCTGTGGGTGTCACCGGCATGCAGGAGCTGGTGCGCGTGCGTGTGCGCGGCGGCGCGCAGGGCGGCACCCGGCTCGCCGAGCTGCTGGGCGGCGAGGGCGTGCGCCTGCTGCGCTTCGCCGCCGACGAGGCCGGCGCGCTCGCGCTGTTCTCCACCGACGATCTGCCCGACTGGCCGCTCATGCGCGCCCGGCTCGCGGCGCATTTCGGCGACGCGCTGATCGGCTGCGACGAGGGGCTGGCCGCGGCGACCGCGGTGGGCGAGGGCCTGGGCTCCGACGCGCGGGCGCTCGCGCAGGTGCTCGGCCGCGCGCGCGCGCTCGGGATCGAGCCGAGCGGCTTCGACGCGTCGCCGCTGCGGCTGACCCTGTACGTGCCGCCGGCGCGGCTGAACGAACTGGTGTTCGCGCTGCACGACGAGCTGGTGCCCGCGGCCGCGTGAGGCACGCCGAGAGTAAGATCCTGAACACCGTCCCCGAAAGTAAGGTGGCCACCGCGGCGTGATAGCTTCGGCGCACCCGCGATGACGCCTCCGTCCTCCTCACCACCGTTCCCCTCCGAGCGCACCGGTCGCACCGCGCTGTGCCTGTGCGGCGGCGGCATCACCGGCGCCGTCTACGAGCTCGGCGTGCTGACCGCGCTCGACGAGTTCTTCGTCGACTTCGACACCTCGCGCTTCGACATGTACCTGGGCACCTCGGCGGGCGCGCTGATGGCGACCATGATGGCCGCCGGGCTCAAGCCGCGTGACATCGCGCGCTCGATCATGGACCCCGACTGCGACGACCAGTTCATGCCGGTGTCGCGCTCGAACATCTACCAGGTCGACGCCGGCGAGATCCTGAGGGTCGTCCGGGACGTCACGCGGATCGTCGGCCGCTTCCTGGGCCGCTCGGCGCGGCGACGCGAGCTGCACCTGCGCGAGCTGTCGCTCGATCTGGAAGACGCGCTGCCCGCGGGCATCTTCTCGCTCGGGCACTACGAGGCTTGGCTCACCAAGATGTTCGAGGAGCGGAACATCCCGCTGCGCTTCACCGGCATGGCGCGCGAGCTGTTCATCACCGCCAACGATCTGGACAGCGGCCACCGCGCCGTCTTCGGCACGGAGGGCCTGCGCGACGTCGCCATTCCGCGTGCGATCTGCGCCAGCTCGGCCATCCCGATGTTCTTCGAGCCGGTCGAGATCGGCGGCCGCGACTATGTCGACGGCGCGGTCGGCAAGGTCGCGCACCTGGACGTCGCGCTCGCGCGCGGCGCCGAGCTGCTGGTGGTCGTGAACCCGATGACCCCGATCAACAACGACGGCGGCGAGCTGCCCTCGGCGCTGCTCGGGGTCACGCGCATGCGCGACAAGGGGCTGCTCGCGGTCTTCGACCAGGCGCGGCGCATGAACGTGCGCACCAAGCTCTACCAGGGGCTCAAGCGCTACCGCCTGCAGTACCCGCAGGCGACCATCTTGCTCATCGAGCCGCAGGAGACCGACGCCGACATGATGCTGGCGAACCCGATGAACTTCACGGTACGGCGGCGCCTGCTGCGCTACGGCTACGACTCGGCCGCGCGGCTGCTGCAGGCGCGCCACAGCGAGTTCGCCGAGGCATGCGCGCGCCACCGGATCACGACCGATCCGGGGCGGCTGTCGGCGCGGCCCTGGGAGCTGACCTGATGCGCGCGGGCGAGGGCGGCAAGGTGGGCAAGCTACTGTCGCTGGCGCGGGCGCGCTCGCGGCGCGCGACCCCGTCCGACGCCCGCACCACGGTGCGCGCGTGGGGCCATCGCGCGCTGGCCGACGGACCGCTGGTCATCGCGCACCGCGGCTCGTGCCGAGCGGCGCTCGAGAACACGCTCGAGGCCTTTCGCCTGGCGCGCGAGCAGGGCGCCGACGGCGTCGAGCTCGACGCCATGCCCTGCGCGAGCGGCGAGATCGTCGTCTTCCACGACGACGATCTCAGGCGCCTGGCGCAGCGGCCGGAGCGCGTCGCCGAGCTGCCGCTGGCCGCGCTGCGCGAGGTCGCGCTCGCCGGCAAGCACGGCCAGGGCGGCATCTCGACGCTGGGCGAGGTGATCGAGGAGCTCGGCCCCGAGATGCTGGTGAACGTCGAGCTCAAGACCCCGACCACGCACACGGTGCCCGAGTGGCCGGGGCACCGGCTGGCGGTTGCGGTCGCCGCGCTGCTGCGCCGCCACGGCGTCGGGGAGCGCGTGCTGGTGTCGTCGTTCAACCCGCTGGCGCTGGCGCGCTTCCGCGTCGCGTCGCCGTTCACGCCCTCGGGCCTGCTGTTCGCCCGCGACCAGGCGTGGCCGCTGCGCCGCGCCTACGCGCGCCACCTGCTGCGGCCGCTGGCCGTGCACCCCGAGCGCCTACTCGTGGACGAGCGCGCGCTGGCCGGCTGGCGACGCGAGGGCTACGCGGTCAATGTGTGGACCGTCGACGACGAGGCCGAGATCGCGCGCCTGGCCGCGCTCGGGGTCGACTCGATCATCACGAACGATCCGGTGCGCACGCGCACGCTGCTCGGCGCGTAGCGCTCAGTAGGAATCGTACGGCACGACCTGCACCTCGCCGAGCGAGAGCTTCGCCAGCGTCGGCAGCATTTCCTCGGCCGTGCCGGTGAGCGCGATGGTCGCGTCCTGCGGGCGCCACCAGCGCCGGATCGCCGCGTTGACCTGCTCGGCGTCGATGGCGCGCAGCTTCTCGAGGTGCCGCGGGTAGGTGTCGGCGGGCAGCTCGAGCAGCAGGGTGTCGAGCTTCTTGCCCAGCCGATCGGCGGGCGTCGCCAGCTCGAACGGCCAGCTGCCGCCCAGGTAGCCGAGCGCGAAGTCGACCTCGGCCTGGGTGACGCCGCCCTCGACGACCTGCTCGAAGAGCTCGAGCACCAGGGCCAGCGTGCTCGCGGTCAGCTCGGCCGATGGGAAGACGCGCATGCGGAACGCGGCGCCGTGGCGCCCGCGTCCCAACCGACAGCTCGCGCCGTACGACCAGCCGCGCTTGACGCGCACCTCGCTCATGAGCCGCGAGGTGAAGGTGCCGCCGAACACCGCGGCGCCGACCGACAGCGCCAGCCAGTCCTCGTGCTTGCGCGGCGGCGCGGTGTGGCCGATGAGGATCTGCGCCTGGGTGCGCTCCGGCTTGTCGATGAGCAGCGTGCGCCGGCCGCCCGCGGGCGTGGGCACCAGCTGCGGCGGATCGAGCGGCACGGGCTGGCCCGGCAGCGCGGCCAGCAGCGCCTGCGCGATGCTCTCGGCGTGCGCGGGCGCGACGTCGCCGGCGAAGCCGACCAGGAGGTGCGGCGCGACCACGCGCGAGCTGACCCAGGCGCGCGTTTCGTCACGGCCGAGCGCGGCCAACGACTGGGCGGTGCCCAGCGTGGTGCGTCCGTAGGGATGGCCGCCGTAGGCGGCGCGATCCCAGAATCGTCCGCACAGCGACGCGTCGTCGTCGCGGATGTCGTCGAGCGTGGCCAGGCTCTCGCGGCGCAGCCGCTCGTGCTCGCCCTCGTCGAAGGTCGGCCGCGCCAGCACGTCGCCGAGCAGCTCGGCCAGGCGCGGCAGGTGACGCGACAGCCCGCTGGCCAGGAAGCCGACCGAGTCGGCGCCCACGACCACGTCGATCGACGCGCCCAGCTCGTCGAGGGTGGCGTCGAGTTGCGCGCGCGTGCGCGTGCCGGCGCCGCGGCGCATCATTTCGGCGGCGTGACGCACCAGGCCCTCGCGGCCGGTCGGATCGACGGCGGCGCCGGTGCGCGCCATGACCATGAGGTTGCACAGCGGCACCGCGTGCGACTCCTCGATCAGCACGGGCGGCGCCGGGTACGCCGCGACCGGCGCGGGCGTCTGCGGAGGGCTCACTGGGCCTCCTCGCTCGCGGCGACCGCGGCGACGCGGGCGGCGGCGGCGTCGTCCGCCTCGTCGCCATCGTCGTCGCCTTCGTCGTCCTCGTCCTCGTCCTCACCGGACGGCTCGGCCACGACGATCGTGCGCGCCTGCGGCACCAGGTAGGTCGCGGCGGCCCGCTGCAGGTCCTCGGCCGTGAGCAGGGCGACGCGCTCGGCGGCGTGGAAGAGTGCCCGGTAGTCGCCGAGCACGGCCTCGTAGTGGCCGAGCGCCTCGGCCTTGCCGTCGCAGGTCTCGAGCTCGCTCCAGAAGCCGGTCTCGTAGCGGTTCTTGCACTTGGCCAGCTCGGCGGCCGAGACCGGCTCGGAGACCAGACGGGCGATCTCCTGATCGATCACCAGCTCGGCGTCGGCCGCGGTCTTGCCTCGCACCATGGACGCGAAGATCTCGAAGATGCCCGGGTGCGCGGCCGGCGTGAGCATGCCCGAGACCGACGACGCGATCTCGGTCTCGACGACCAGCCGGCGGTACAGCCGCGACGACGGCCCGCCGAGCAGGATCTCCGAGGCGAGCTGCAGCGGCAGCCAGTCGGGATGCGACTGCGCGGGCGCGCGCCACGCGAACACCGCGCGATCGGCCTGCACCGGCTTCTTCCAGCTGGCGCGGCGCTCGCTGGTCTGCGCGGGCTCCTCGGCCAGGCGCGCGCTCGGCAGCGTGGCCGCCGGGATCTTGCCGTAGTGCTTGTCGATGAGCGCCAGCGTCGGCTCCAGCTCGAAGTCGCCGCACACCACCAGGGTCGCGTTGTTGGGCGCGTAGTAGGTGCCGTAGAAGGCGCGGCAGTCGTCGGTGGTGAAGGCCATGATGTCGTCCATCCAGCCGATCGTCGGCCAGTGGTACGGATGGGTGGTGAAGACGTGGCGGAACAGCTCCTCCGACAGGAAGCCCTCGACGTCGTCGTCGACGCGCATGCGCCGCTCGCTCGCGACCACCTCACGCTCGCTCTCGAGCTGCTTCTCGGTCAGTGTGAGGTGCGCCATGCGGTCGGCCTCGAGCGTCACCGCGAGCTCGAGCTGTGACGCCGGCACGTTGTCGCGGTAGTAGGTCCAGTCCACCCAGGTGGCGGCGTTGGTCTCGCCGCCGACCGCCTCCATGCGCCGGTCGAATTCACCGGCGGCCAGGTTGGCGGTCTGGTTGAACATGAGGTGCTCGAAGAGGTGCGCGAGCCCGGTCTTGCCCGGACGCTCGTGGCTGGAGCCGACCCGGTACCAGGTCTGGTAGGCGACGATGGGGGCGGCAGGATCGCGCAGGAGCAGCACGACGAGGCCGTTGGCCAGGCGGTGCTTCTCGATGGCGAGCCCGTCGCCGAATGCATGGCTGTTGAGCAGAGTCATAGGGTTTCCCACGAGATGCCGAGCATCACGCCGAAGTTGTAGCGTTGGTAGTCGCCGGCGGCGGTGTTGATGGCCGAGCCGACGCGTGCGCCGCGGCACTGGTCGAGATCATAGCCCGAGGCGACGCAGCCGGTCTGCTCGCTGGGCGCGAAGGCGCTGTCTCCGACCTCGCGCGGCACCATGAGGCCGGCCGAGGCGGCCAGGGTGAAGGCGAAGCCGCCGCCGAGCGCGCGCTCGACGCCGGCGGCGAGGTCGAAGGTGGGCCCGGCGATCTGCGCGGGCGCGGTGTGCGCCGCGTCGACGCCGCCGGTGTCGAAGCGCAGGCGCGCGCCGAAGCGCGTGATCTCGCCGGCGGGCGTCTCGATGCCGAACTCGAACAGGAAGGCGCTCTCGAGGCCGCGGTAGCGCAGCACCCACTCGCGCACGCCGGCCTCGCGCAGCTCGGGTCCGGCCAGGCGCAGGTCGATCTGGCTGGTCGCGGCGAGCGCGATCCATCGCGCGCTGGTGACCAGCTGCCAGCGGCCGGGGAGGACGTCCCAGCGCGCGCCCAGCTGCAGCGTGTGCGGCAGGCTGAAGTTCACCGAAGCGTCGCCGGTGACCTTGGCGCCGCCGTCCTGCGGTGAGCGCGTCACCGTGACGGTGCCGGGCAGCGATACGCTGCCTACGCCTGGCGGCGACTGGTAGACCAGCGCCAGCCACAGATCGGGTCGCAGCTTCCACATGAGCCCCGCGCCGAAGCCGACGTTGGGCGTGTAGCCGGTGGTCGTGATGTCGAAGTCGCTGGTGGTGTCCGGGTTCTCGAGGTTGCAGGGCGCCGCCGCGCAGGTCTCGAGCGCCTCGTCGAAGGAGAAGCGCAGGCGCGTGCGCAGGAAGCCGAGGTTCAGCCCGGCGCCGCCGATCCAGCGCGACGCGAAGCGGTAGGAGAAGGCGAACGTGAGGTAGGCGGCGCCGAAGGTGCCGCCCTGGGTGTGGTAGCGCAGCTGCTGGTGGCCGCTTGGCTGCACATCCAGGAAGGGCGCGTGCAGCGCGACGCCGCCGGCGAACTTCTCCTGGCCGAAGTCCCAGGTGAAGCCGAGGAACGCGCCGGGCGTGAGCAGGGTCCCGCTGGCCGGGTCGAAGTCCTCGCGCCGGGTGCCCTGCACGCTGTCCGAGGGCTCGCCGGTGCCGGTGTCGATGGGCGCGCGCTGGATGCGGTAGGGGTCGGCGTGCAGCTGGCCGGAGAAGTAGACGTGGAAGCCGCGCACGAGCCCGGTCGCCGCCGGGTTCCACCACAGCGACGACACGTGCGCGCTGGTCGGCCCGGTGAACACCATGCCGCCGACCGTGTGGTCGACGAGCGGCGCGGCGCGGGCGGTGGCGGGGAGGGCCAGCGTGCAGACGAGGACGAGGCCGGCCAGGCCGCTCACGGCGGCGGCCCGGCGCGCGCGAGCGAGCGTCACCGCTTCCGGCTCCCCGCCGCCTCGATCTCGCGCTGCGCCTCGTGCGCCTTCTTGGACTCGCGCTTCTCGTACTGCTTCTTGCCGCGGCCGAGCGCGATCTCGATCTTGATCTTGCCGTTCTTCAGGTAGATCTCGAGCGGGATGAGCGTGTAGCCGGTGTCGCGCATCTTGACGCTGATGCGGTGCAGCTCCTGCTTGTGCAGGAGCAGCTTCCGCGCCCGGGTCTGCTCGTGGTTGAACTGGTTGGCCCAGGGGTAGGGC
>JBKJOI010000574.1:0-2501 GCA_046595695.1 Haliangiales bacterium
CGCACTGCAGGCGCACAGATCCCCGCACCGGCCATGGCGGGCTGCGAGTCGTGCCACGACGGCAAGCAGGCGGTCGCCGAGCGCGGCGAACGCCTGCTTGCCGTCGTGGCACGACTCGCAGCCCGCCATGGCCGGTGCGGGGATCTGTGCGCCTGCAGTGCGCTCGACCTCGGCGTGGCAGGCGAGGCAGCGCGCGGCGGGCGGCCCGTCCTGGCGGGCCAGGTGCGCGTCGTGCGAGAAGGTCGCGCCGACCGCGTAGGGGCTCACGATCTGCGTGGGCGAGACGAAGCGGCCGGCGATGGCGCGGTGGCAGCGCGCGCAGTCGCGAATGGAGAACCGCGCCGCCGGGGCGTCCTTGGCGGGCGCGCCCGCGTGACAGCCCACGCAGCGGTCGTGCGCGGCGGGCGGCGTGCCGGCGGCCCTGGTGCCGGGCGCCCGATGGCACTCGACGCAGCCGGTGCGCCCGTCGTCGCGCGAGGGCTGCGCGTGGCGGTCGTGCGGGAACTCGAGGCCGAAGTCGCGCGACGACTCGCCCGCCCACACCGCGCGCGCCCCCTTGCCCGGGCGCGCCGCGTCGTGGCACGCGGCGCACAGGCTCGAGACCGCGCCGGCCGCGCCCGGCTTCGGCAGCACGTGGCAACCGCTGCCGAAGCAGGCGGCGTGCCCGGGCTTCTGCGGCCGCAGCCTCTTGTCGAGCGTGTGGCAGTCGGTGCAGCCGGGCGCCTGGCCGCCCCTCACCTCGACGTAGCCGTCGTGGATCCCGTGATCGTAGCCGACGACCACGACCGGCTCCTCGCCGGCCGCCGGCACCACGGCGAGGGCGAGCGCGAGCGTCAGCGCGAGCGCAAGTAGGTCGCGGGGGCTCAGAAGGACACCTCGGCGAGGACGCGCAGGGTCTGCAGGCCGCGCAGCTCGGTGTGCTCGGCGGGAGTCGAGGAGACCTCGTACTCGGCGAGCAGGCGCATGCGCGCCCAGAGCCAGCCCTCGACGCGGAAGCGCGTGCCGGCGTGGCTGTCGGAGTAGAAGACCTCGTCGATCGGTAGGCGGCTCTGCGCGGGCCGCTCGAGGTGGCTGTCCTCGACGACGCGCGCGAACAGCTCGAACTCGGCGGCGAAGCGCTTGCGACCGACCGCGTAGCGCACGCGCAGGCCGCCATCGTAGAAGGAGTACTCGCCCACCGACGCCATGTCGGCGAAGCGCAGCGGCTCGCCCTCGCCGGCGAGCGGGTCGGGCTCCTCGGGGCGGAAGTAGCCGCGGCCGCGGAAGCCGATCGAGGCCGACAGCCCGAACGCGAGCCGGCCGTCGACGGCGAAGCCGACCTCGAAGTAGGGCGCCGACCACGGGCTGTCCACGTCGCCGCTCGGCATCGAGCCGGCGACGTTGAAGAGCAGGTCGAGGTTGTCGAGCAGGACCACGCCGGCGCGGCCGGACAGCCGCAGCTCGGGCACCGCGGGGCCCAGGTACAGGAAGCGCGCGTCGCCGCCCGCGCCCGGGTCGCGGCTGCGCACGACCAGATCGTAGGCCCAGTCGTCGCGCAGGCGGTGCTCGCCGTCGAGCGAGAACGTCGACGTGCGCGACAGGCGCGCGCGCACCCCGGCGCCCACGCGCGCCAGCCGGCCCGCGGACATGCGCAGGAACGTCGACAGCGTGGTGTCGGGCGTGAGCTGCCAGCGCAGCGTGCCCTGGCTGTAGCTGTCGCCGTCCCAGCTGAGCGCCTCGGCGCCGAGCAGGAGCGGCGCGCCGCCCAGGTTGGCCAGGCGCAGCTCGGCGGAGAAGCCGGCGATGGGCCCGACCGCGAGCTCGGGCGCGCGCTCCGCCAGACCCTCGGCGAACAGATCGCCACGGTAGAGGCTCACGCGCTGGCCGACGAACGCCGACGCCGACAGCACCGGATGGTCATACCAGGCCGAGACGCCGTCGAAGTGCGCGACGCCCAGGCCGTAGCGGAACTGGCGGCCGGCGCGCAGCCGCAGCGGCGCGAGCCAGCCCTGGAGCTCGCCGACCTCGGCGTACGCGGAGCGCACCAGGAGCGCCGAGGACGACGGCGCCGCGTCGTAGATCGAGGGCATGGACGACGAGGGCGGCGTGCCCTCCTGATCGAAGCGGAAGTGCGCCGCCAGGTAGGTCGAGACCGGCGCGAGCAGGAGGCCGCGCGAGCCGACCGCGAGATCGCCGACGGTGAACAGGCGGGTGTTGCGGTTGCGCTCCGGCACCAGCTGGCCCGAGCTCATGGGCCGGCCGGTGAGCTGGCCCTGCTGCAGATCCTGGCCGATCTGGAAGTGGAAGATGACCTTCTCGGAGAGCGCCTCCAGATCGGAGGGCACCGTGATGAAGCGATCCCCGGCAGCGGCGCGGCTGCCAGCGGAAGGCTTGGCGGCGGCGGCAGGAGCCGCGGCGGCCGGGACGGGCGCCGCGCCCGAGGCGTCGTCGCCGTCGGCCGCGCCCCGCATGGCGAGCGTGGCCGGTGCGCCCAACGGCGTCGGCGCGGGCGCCTGGTGCAC
>JBKJOI010000007.1:0-6970 GCA_046595695.1 Haliangiales bacterium
CCCTCTCTGCCAACGTGAGTGAGACAGCTGGCCCCTTTGAAATTACTGTCGAGGGCGAGACTGGCTGCCGACCCGATGACCCGAGCTGAGAAGAGACCGCAGACGCCGCACTTGGAGACGATGAAACCCACCAACGCGCCGCCCATCGAAGCTGGCACGACCGCACTGGCCGCGCCGACGAAGGGAGCGCCCAACTCGAGCGAAGAGGTCCCTGCCCCTCGTCGGCGCTCGTTCACGGCCGAGTTCAAGCGTCAGGTGGTCGCCGAGGCCGACGCGTGCAGGAAGCCGGGTGAGCTGGGTGCACTACTACGCCGTCACGCGCTGTACTCGTCGCACTTGACGGAGTGGCGCCGCCTGCGCGACGAGGGCGCGCTGGCCGGGCTGGGTGCGCGTAAGCGTGGCCGGAAGCCCGCAGCAGTAAACCCGCTGGCCGCGGAGAACGCCCGGCTCGAGCGCGAGGTGAAGCGCCTGACGGCTCGCGCGGAGCGCGCCGAAGGGCTGGTGGCCGTCCAAAAAAAACTCGCGGACCTGCTCGGGGAGGAACTGCCCTCGGAGGAGGAACTCTTCGACGCGGAGCGACGGGGCCTGCCGATTCCGCGGCCGAGGAAGAAGCGCTGATGCATCTCGTCGACGAAACCTCGGCGCAGCACGGTATCGCTCCGACGTGCGCGGCGCTGGGTGTCGCCCGCGCCACGTACTACCGCCGCAAGCGGCCCAAGCCGGCGCCGAAGCCGCGTCCAACGCCAGCGCGCGCCTTGTCGCCGGCCGAGCGTGCGCAGGTGCTGGCGGTGCTGCACGAGGAGCGGCACGTGGACCTGGCGCCGGCCGCCGTCTACGCCAAGCTGCTCGACGACGACGGCACCTTCCTGTGCTCCGAGCGGACCATGTACCGCGTGCTGGCCGCCGACGGCGAGGTGCGCGAGCGCCGCGACCAACTCGTTCATCCCGCGTACGCCAAGCCCGAATTGCTCGCCACGGGACCGAACCAAGTCTGGTCGTGGGACATCACGAAGCTGCTCGGCCCGGCAACGTGGACGTACTTCTACCTGTACGTGGTGCTCGACATCTTCAGCCGCTACGTCGTCGGCTGGATGGTCGCCGACCGCGAGAACGCGCAGCACGCACGCCGTCTCATCGCCGAGACCTGCGCCAACCATGGCGTCGTCCCCGGCACGCTCACGCTCCATCAGGACCGCGGCGCGCCCATGCGCGCCAAAACCTTCGCCCAGACCCTGGCGGACCTCGGCGTCACGAACCGGGCTGCTCCAATGGCGGCACCGCGTCGTCGACGTCGATCTGTCGCGCTACTTCGACACCATCCGGCACGACCGGCTGTTGGCGAAGGTCGCGCGCCGGGTGAGCGACGGCAAGGTGCTGGCCATGGTGAAGCAGTTCCTCAAGAGCACAGGCGACCAGGGCGTGCCGCAGGGCTCGCCGTTGTCGCCGCTTCTCGCGAACCTGGCGCTGAGCGACCTCGATCACCTGCTCGATCGAGGCAGCGGCTTCATCACCTATGTGCGGTACCTGGACGACATGGTCGTGCTCGCGCTCGACTCCGAGAAGGGGCGGAAGTGGGCCGACCGAGCGCTGGAGCGCATTCGCCTCGAGGCGGAGGCGATCGGCGTGTCGATCAACACGGAGAAGACGCGAGTCGTCACCATCACCGACGAGCGCGCCGTCTTCGCATTCCTGGGCTTCGAGTTCCGGTGGGTACGGAGCGTGAAGACCGGGAAGCGGTATCCGTGCATCACTCCGCGACCGCTGAAGGTCACCGCGGTGCTGCGGCAGGTCCGGAACACCCTTCGCGTCAGCCAACACCTGCCCTTGCAGGCGGTCGTCGCGCAGGTGAACCGGATCGTCCGAGGCTGGGTGAACTACTTCCGCGTCGGCAATTCGAGTCAGGCGTTCGGCAAGGTGAAGTACCACGTCGAGCGCAAGGTCAGACGATTCGTGGCAAAGAGGGGCAGGCGCACGGGATTCGGTTGGAAGCGGTGGAGTAGCGACATCGTGTACGGTAAGTGGGGTCTCTTCCGGGACTACCACCTCGCGTACGCGGGCGCGAAAGCGCGCACCAGCCGAACGGAATTATAACCCCGATGGAAGAAGCCTTCGCGGTGAGCCGGATGCGGGAAATCCGCCTGTCCGGTTCGATGTGGCGGGGGCCGGAGACGGAGTGATGGCGATCCTACACGGGCACGAAGCCGGAAACGGCGGACACAGCCAAGGTCAGCCTGTACACCACCGCGCCGGTCCCCGACCCGACCGCCGGGCAACCGTCACTGGTGACAGTGGCATAAAAACTCCTGTGACCATCCTGCGACCATGAAGAGGCGCGGCGGGCGAACGGCTCGACTTGGCGCGGCGCGGAGGCGGGCGGAGGCACCGGGATGCGACGGAGCCTACCGGAGGGCATTCCCGTGGCGACGTTCGGCCTGGCGCGGGCGCTCCGCGCCTTGCTCGCAGCACCGGGGCTATCGGGATCCCACAATGCCGGGTTGCCACTCCGGACACTGTCAATGTTCTGACGATAATTGGCATCCATAGCAGATGTTGTTTGTCGCTTGACGCGCATTCATTGCGAGTAGACGATGGGCACGCTTCTACGTGTGAAAGCACGAGTGGGGGGAGCCGCGGGGAGAGCGAGCGCGATGCGTCGCTGCCCACCTGCTCCTCCTGCCGTGACCGTGCAACCGCCGTGACCTGGCGGATGGGAGGTGCTACGTGGCGACGAAGAAGATCCTGTGTGGGCTGTCGGAGTACGGCTTCTGGGGCGAGGAGCTGGTCGGTCCGCTCTCGGTGCTCGATGGCGCGGGCTATCAGACCACGTTCTTCACCGCGAAGGGACGGCGGGCGCGCGCGCTGCCGCCGAGCATGGATCCAGCGTACGTCGATCCGCCGCTCGGCCGCCCCGTCACCGACGAGCGCGTCGCCAAGATGACGCGCGAGATCGACGTCTCGGCGCGGCTCGAGGCGCCGATATCGCTGGCGAAGTGGTTCCCCGAGCGGCCCTACCGCTCGTCGGCGACCTACCTGCGCGACATCGAGACCTACAACGATCGCCTCGATGCGCTGCAGGAAGAGATCGCGGGCTACGACGCGCTCGTGCTGGTCGGCGGAAGCGGCCCGATCGTGGACATGGTCAACAACTTCCGGGTCCACGATCTGATCCTCGCCTTCCTCAAGCAGGACAAGCCCATCGCCGCGGAATGTTACGCGGTCACCTGCCTGGCCTTCGCCCGTGCCGACGACCGTCGCAGCATCATCGCGGGCAAGCACGTCACCGGGCACTGCCTCGAGTACGACTACAAGGACGGCACGGGATTCATGGGCACCGATTTCAACATGGGCCCGCCCCCGTACCCGCTCGAGTTCATCCTGCGCGATGCGACGCAGCCGGACGGCGCCTACCACGGCAACTTCGGCCACCGCATCTCGTGCATCGTCGACTATCCGTTCATCACCGGCCGCTCGACCGCCGATTCGTTCACGACCGGCCAGAAGCTGGTCGAGGTGCTCGAAAAGGGGCTCCGGCGCTGGGGGTTCTGATCGATGGCGAGCAAAACGGGACGCACGGCGCTCATCGAGCAGCTGATCGCGGACGGCTTCGAGTACATGTTCGGCAACCCGGGCACGGTCGAACAGGGCTTCCTCGACGCGCTCGGTGACTTCCCGGCGCTCAAGTACGTGCTGACGCTGCAGGAGTCGATCGCCGTGCTCGTCGCCGACGGCTACGCGCGCGCCGCGCGGCGGCCCGCGCTCGTGCAGGTGCACTCCAGCCCGGGCGTCGGCAACGCGATCGGCAACCTGTACCAGGCCAAGCGTGGCGGCACGCCGCTGGTCGTGATCGCCGGCGATTCCGGGCTGCGCTACGACGCCATGGAGGCGCAGATGGCCGCGGATCTCGTGGCCATGGCCACGCCGGTCACCAAGTGGGCCACGCGCGTGGTGCACCCGTCGTCGCTCCTGCGCGTGCTCCGGCGCGCGGTCAAGGTCGCCTGCACCCCGCCCATGGGGCCGGTGTTCGTGTGCCTGCCCGCCGACGTGCTCGACGCGCCCTGCGACGACGTCGTCCAGCGCACCACGATTCCGTCGACGCGCGTGGTGCCCGCGCCTGATCTCGTCGACCAGGCGGCGCGGCTGCTCGCCGACGCGGTACGACCGATGATCATCATGGGCGACGGGGTGAGCGTCTCCGGCGGCCAGGCGGAGCTCGCGCACCTCGCCGAGGTGCTCGGCGCCGAGGTGTGGGGCGCCAACTCGTCGGAGGTGAACCTGAGCGCCCTGCACCCGCTCTACCGCGGGCTGCTCGGCCACATGTTCGGCGGGCAGAGCCGGGCCATCACCTCGGCCGCCGACGTGGTGCTGATCGTCGGCACGTACGTGTTCCCCGAGGTGTACCCGGCGCTGAGCGGGGTCTTCGCGAGTGGAGCGCGGCTGATCCACATCGACCTCGACGCCCACGAGATCGGCAAGAACTTCCCCGTGGATCTGGGCTTCGCGGCCGATCCGAAGCTCACCCTGGGCCAGCTGGCCGCCAGCCTCGACAAGGTCATGACCCCGGCGGGTCGGGACGGCGCGCGCGCCCGTACCGGGCGCATCACCGGCGAGACCGAGCGCCAGCGGACCGCCGCGCGCGAGGCCGACCGACCCCTGCGCGACGCGGTCCCGCTGCGCGCGGCGCGCTTCATGGAGGAGCTCGCCGAGCAGCTGCCCGCCGACGCCATCGTGTTCGACGAGGCGCTGACCACCTCGCCCGAGCTCACCCGCTACCTGCCGCCGGTCAACCCGGGCTCGTACTTCCAGACCCGCGGCGGTTCGCTGGGCGTCGGCATCCCCGGCGCCATCGGTGCCAAGCTCGCGAACCCCGAGCGCACCGTCGTGGGCATCACCGGCGACGGTGGCAGCATGTACACGATCCAGGCGCTGTGGACCGCGGCGCACCACCGCGTGGGTGCCAAGTTCGTGATCTGCAACAACGGCAGCTACCGGCTGCTCAAGTTCAACCTGCAGGAGTACTGGCGCGAGCTCGAGCTGCCCGCGCGCGACTTTCCGCCGCAGTTCGATCTCGGCGATCCCGCCATCCGGTTCGTCGACCTGGCCGCGTCGCTGGGTGTGCCGGCGGTGCGGGTCGAGACGCCCGCCGACGTCGGCCCCGCGATCCGGCGCATGCTCGCGGAGAAGGGGCCGTTCCTGGTGGACCTCGTGCTCGCGGGCGACGTCCCGGGCCACTTCGTCTACCACAAGGCGGGGCAGTAGCCCTTCTTGAACCCGTTCATTTCGAACATCGCGCAGCGGCTCCGGGGCCCGCGATTCCGGCTAGGACTGGCGATCGGCATGTTCACCACCTGCGTCCTGGAAGAGCTCGACACCGCCCTCGAGGAGATGCTCGGATTCGAGATCGGCGTGCACCACGGAATCGCGCTGCTCGCGATGGCCACGGCCGCGCGAGCGTTGCATGAGCTGCTGGAAGGCTTCGAGGCGGCGTCGGGCCTGGCCGAGGCGAGCGAGCTGGCTCGGCTCGAGGCCGAGGTCGAGACGGTGGAAAAGATCAAGCAAGCGAAAGGCGAGCAGCCATGAAGCTACGCGGCAAGAAGATTGGCATTCTCATCGAGAGCGACTTCTTCGAACCGGAGATCTCGTACTACCAGCTCCGCTTCCCCGAGGAGGGCGCCGAGGTCCACTTCCTGACCCGGATGTGGGGACAGTCCTCGCTCACCTTCACCGGTCACGAGAGTCGGCTCAACACCTTCACGGCGACCGAGAGCTTCGAGGGCATGTCCGACGAAGTCCTCGGCGGCTACGCGGCCATCCTGGTGCCTGCCGGCATGGTCTCGGACCGGCTGCGCTACACCGAGGACGTGAACAAGGTCGCGCCCGCGACCGAGTTCCTGCGCCGCGCCTTCGCGAACCGGAACGTGCTCAAGGGCATCATCTGTCACGGCATGTGGCTGTGCTCGGCGGCTCCGGAGCTGGTGCGCGGCCGGCGCGTGACCGCGCACAACAACCTGATCGGCGACGTGCGCAACATGGGTGCGGTCTACGTCGACGAGGACGTCGTCGTCGACAGCGATCTGGTGACCGGCCGGACCGGCAAGCACTGCAACGTCTTCGCCCGCGCGATCATCGAGCACATCGCGGCCGGCAAGCCCGCTTAGCAGAAAGGCGCCATGGCACCGCCCACGTATACCTACGAGCCCGGTCGTTCGCACCCGCTGGGCGCGACGCCCGACGGCGAAGGCGTCAACTTCTCGGTGTTCTCCGACCGGGCCACATCGGTCGAGCTCCTGGTCTTCGACGCGCACGACGCGATCGAGCCGGTCGCGACCGTGAAGCTGGACCCCAGGTGCCACAAGACGTTCCATTTCTGGCACGTCTACGTGCGCGGGCTGCGGCCCGGCGCACACTACGCCTACCGCGTCGACGGCCCCCGCGACGCCCAGGGACAGGGCGACCGCTTCCAGCCGGCCCGGGTGCTCATCGATCCCTACGCGCGCGGCAACACCGCCGCGCTCTGGCGCCGCGGCAGCGCGGTGGGCGAGCGCGACAACCTCGCCGAGTCGATGCGCAGCGTCGTCGTCGACACCGCCGCGTACGACTGGGAGGGCGACCAGCCGCTGCGCCGCCCCATGGCGGAGACCGTGATCTACGAGCTGCATGTGGGCGGCTTCACGCGCTCGCCCAGCTCGGGCGTCCGTCACCCGGGCACGTTCTCGGGCGTCATCGAGAAGGTCCCGTACCTCAAGCAACTCGGCGTCACCGCGGTCGAGCTCATGCCGGTGTGCGAGTTCGATCCGGGCGAGATCGATCGCCCGAATCCCAGCGGCACCGGCCGCCTCAGCAACTACTGGGGCTACAGCACCGTCGGCTTCTTCGCTCCGAACAATAACTTCTGTGTTGCTCCAGAAATTGGATCGCATATCAATGAGTTCCGCGACATGGTTAAGGCCCTGCATAAGGCTGGAATTGAAGT
>JBKJOI010000095.1:0-3474 GCA_046595695.1 Haliangiales bacterium
CCGCCCGACGCCGCGCCCGTCGCGGTCGAGCCCGAGCCGCCCGACGGCCCGGGCATGCGCATACCATCGTGCCCGACCGGCAAGTACTGCACGACCATCGCCGCGGCCAAGAAGATCGCGGCGCCCGACAGCAAGTTCAGCAGCGACTGCGCGGAGAGCACGCGCGGGCTACCCACGCCGCTGCCCGAGGGTATGTCGGAGCACGCGCGCGGCATCTACTCGACCTACAGCGGCGCCGCGACCCGGCAGGAGCGCGATCTGAAGCACAAGGACGCCTGCTGCTACGACTGGGTCGAGCCGTGCCCGGGCGGGCGGCCGCTCTACGCCGACGAGGGCGTGCGCGTGGCGTCGGTCAGCGAGGGCTCGGCGTGGGCGGGCGCGGCGGCCGCCGTGGACGCGCGCGCGGCGAACGATCTCTCCGACGCGCTGCGCGCGCGCGTGGCGCAGGCCTGGCTCGCCGACGCGCTCGCCGAGCACGCCTCGGTGGCGTCGTTCGCGCGTGCCACGCTCGAGCTCATGGCCGTGGGCGCGCCGCCCGAGCTGCTCGCGGCGCACCAGCGCGCGGCGCTCGACGAGATCCGTCACGCCGAGCGCTGCTTCGCGCTGGCCTCGCGCTACGCGGGCTCGGCGCTCGCCCCGGGCGCGCTGCCGCCCGTGGCACCGCGTGCTGGCGGCCTGACGCAGCTGGCGCGCGACACCTTCATCGAGGGCTGCGTGGGCGAGACCATCGCCTCGCTCGCGATCGCGCGCGCGCTCGCCGGCTGCCACGACGCCGACGTGATCGCGACGCTGCGCGCCATCGGCCGCGACGAGGAGCGGCACGCCGCGCTCGCCTGGCGCACGGTCGCCTGGACGCTCGCCGAGGGCGGCGCGCCGGTGGCGGAGGCGTTGCGTGTGGCCTGGCGCGAGGTACGCGAGCAGCCCCCGTGCGCCGACGCTGACGACGCTGACGCTTGCGATCCGGACGCCGCGCAGCTCGCCGCCCACGGCCGGCTCACGCGCGCCGCCGAGCTGCGCGTGCGCGCCGACGCGCTCGAGAGCATCGTCGCGCCGACGCTCGCCGCGCTGCTCGCCTGACGCTCGCGTCCGCGCCTGACGCTCACGTCCGCGACGCGCTACGCTCTCGCGATGGCACACGACCCCAAGGATCGGCCACCGGCCGAGGATCTCTCCGCGCAGCTGAACGCCACCCTCGACGGCTGGAACGCGGCCATGGGCATCCACTTCGTGCACGCCTCGGCCGACAAGGTGCTGGCCGAGCTCACGATCCGCGGCCACCACCTGCAGCCCTACGGCCTCGTCCACGGCGGCGTCTACGCCGGCCTCATCGAGACCGTGGCGTCGGTGGGCGCCGCGCTCGACGCGATGCGCCGCCAGAAGACCGCCGTCGGCCTGGAGAACCACACCTCGTTCCTGCACGCCGCGCGCGAGGGCAAGCTGCACGTCGCCGCCCTGCCGCTCAGCCGCGGCAGCCGCACGCAGGTCTGGGAAGGCACGATCACCGACGACAGCGGCCGCACGATGGCGACCGGCCGCGTGCGCATGCTCTGCCTCGAGCCCGGCACGGCGATCGCCGGCGAGACGGTGCAGGTAAAGCTAGGCAGCCGGCCCGCCGGCGAGTGACGCCCGCGAGCCGCAGCACGCGGCCTGTTCTATCCCGCGGTCAAGCCCCAGACGAGCCGTTCGAGCTCGCCCTTCACGTCCAGCTGCACCAGCGCGTCGTAGCCGCCGACCGGCTTGCCACCGACGAAGACCACGGGCAGCTCGCGCGTCTTGGCGGTGGTCTCCACCCAGGAGCGGGTGGCGCCGTCCTCGATCACCGAGAGCTCGGTGAACGGGATGTCGCGACCGCGGAAGACGTCGGCGATGCGCTTGGCGTCGCGGCTCGACTGCGCGTCGATGTACACGATCACGGGCGCGGCGTCGCGCACGCGCTCGCTCGCCTGCGCCACCGCGGCGGCCTGCCGGGTCTCGCGTTCGACCCGCGCCTCGGCGAGGCACTTCTGGCGACGCGCCTCGTACGCGCGACGCTCGGCAAGCTCGTCCTCGGGCGCGAGCGGGCGCCCGACCATGTCGTTCACGAAGCTGGTGACACTGCGCGCAACCCGCACAGGCAGCAGCCGATTTCCGGTGCGCGAGCGCAATGCCTGATACGCCTTCGCGCGAATCCCGTCCACAGTCATGTCAACCCCTCCATCCCATCCCAATCCCGGCGGCGATTCCAGCAACGACAACTACCACCCTGGCGCGATCGGAGCAAGCCGACGGAGCGCTTCTTCCAGCTCGGAAGGCCTATTTGTCGGTCGATCACATGCACGGTCGTGGCACACATATGCAGCGGGTGAGTCGGACAGTGGACCCATGTATGCGGTCCACGGCAACCTGGCCACAAGCGACTTTCGGGCGTCACCATCCAGAAACAAGAGCACGCTGCGCGGCACGAAGCAGCGCGCGACGACGTCCAGCAGCGCACGCGTGCGCACGTCGTCACGCTCGCCCGCGATCACGATGTGCGTGGGGCCTTCGAGCAGCCAGTCGAACGCGGTGAGCAGGAGCGGCGCGGCGTGCGGCTCCTCGCGCAGGCGGCCGGAGAACGCGGCCACACAGCGCGCGGCCAGCTCGGTCCACTCGGGGCGTCCGCACAGCTCGCCGAGCCGCAGGCACGCGAGCGCGGCCAGCGAGTTGCCCGAGGGCTCGGCGCCGTCGTAGTCCTCCTTGAGGCGCAGCAGCACCGACGGATCGCGCCCCGAAGTGGAGAACCAGCCGCCCAGCGCGGGGTCGGCGAAGCGCTCGTTCATGGTCTCGACGAGCGGCTCCGCGGCGTCGAGCCAGCGGCGCTCCTGCGTGGCCTCGTAGAGCGACGCCAGCGCGCCGGCGAGCGCCGCGTGATCGTCCAGGTGGGCCTCGAAGGCAGCCTCGCCAGCGCGGTAGCGGCGGCGCAGCGTGCGCGTCCCGGGATCCCACAGCGTCTCGAGCACGAAGTCGGCCGCGCGCGCCGCGGCCTGGATCCAGCGCGGCTCGCCGGCGGCGCGCCCCGCGCGCGCGAGCGCGCCGATCATGAGCCCGTTCCACGAGCACAGCACCTTGTCGTCCAGGTGTGGCCGCGGCCGCGAGTTGCGGTAGGCGCAGAGCGTCGCGCGCGCGCGCGCCAGCGCCGCCTCGGTCTCGGTGCCCTCGGCGGCGATGTCGGCGACGCGATGGAGCACGTTCTTGCCGGTCAGCTCGCCGTGCGGATCGTCGGCGTTGCCGTCGGGCTCCACGCCGTAGGCGCGGATGAGCGCGGCCGCGTCGGCGCCGCACACGCGCTCGACCTCCTCGCCGGTGAAGACGTAGAACGCGCCCTCCTTGCGCTCGTGCGAGCCGAGCGCGACCGGGCTGTCGGCATCCTCCGCCGACCAGAAGCCGCCGGTGGCCGGATCGGTGAGATCGCGCAGCACGTACGCGCAGGTCTCGCGCGCCACGCGCAGGAGCGCG
>JBKJOI010000131.1:0-5430 GCA_046595695.1 Haliangiales bacterium
GGCCGCTCGGGTGCTGCCCGCCGTTGCCGAACGGCGAGGTGCCGCCGGTGCCGATCCAGCGGTTGCCGCCGTCGTGGCGCTTCTTCTGCTCCGCGAGGCGCTTCTTGTAGAGCTCGAGCAGCTCCTCGTGCGACATGGCCTTCATGGCCTCGAGCTGCTCGGCGGTGAGCTCGCCGCGCAGCTTGGGGTCGGTCAGCCAGGCCTCGAGCTCCTGGGTGATCTGGATGGAGTCGCGCTCGATGCCCTTGAAGACCTTGAGCCAGGCCACGTCGAAGGCGTCGAAGTGCGCGACGTCCTTCACGCAGATGAGCCGCGCCAGGTGGTAGAAGCCGTCGAGCGACGACCCGTGCAGGTCGAGCTCGAGCGCACGCATGAGCTCGAGCCAGTCCTGCGTGGCGATCGGGACCTTGCGGGCGCGTAGCTCGTAGAACAGCTCGGTGAACATGCGCGGTCCTACGCCTTCGCGACCAGCTCCACGTCCTGCTCGGTCTTGAGCAGCGTGCCCAGAAACGGCAGGCCGCCGCCGATCCGCTTGAGATCGACGCCGGAGCGGCGCAGCGCGGCGATCCAGTCGATGAGCTCGCTGGTCGACGGCCGCTTGCGCAGGCGCGGCACCGAGCGCAGCTTGAAGAACGCCTCGAGGCACTGATCGAGCAGCTTGTCCTCGAGATCCGGGTGGTGGACGCGGACGATCTTCTCCATCAGCTCGCGGCTGGGGAACTCGATGAAGTGGAAGATGCAGCGGCGCAGGAACGCGTCGGGCAGCTCCTTCTCGTTGTTCGAGGTGATGATCACGAGCGGCCGCTCGCGCGCGACGATCTCCGCGCCGGTCTCGGCGATCTGGAAGCGCATCATGTCGATCTCTTGCAGCAGATCGTTGGGGAACTCGACGTCGGCCTTGTCGATCTCGTCGATGAGCAGGACCACGCGCTTGTCGGCGGCGAGCGCGCGCCCGAGCGGCCCCAGCTTGATGTAGCGCGCGATGTCCTTGACGTTGCCGTCGCCGAAGCGCGAGTCGTGCAGACGCGCCACCGTGTCGTAGACGTAGAGGCCCTCGGCGGCCTTGGTCGTCGACTTGACGTGCCAGCGCAGGAGCTCGAGCCCGAGCGACTGGGCGACGTTCTCGGCCAAAAGCGTCTTGCCGGTGCCGGGCTCGCCGCGCAGCAGCAGCGGCCGTTCGAGCGCCCAGGCCACGTTCACGGCGTGGCGCAGCGAGTCGGAGGCGATGTAGGTGTCGGTTCCCTGGAAGACGTCGAACTTCTCGTTCATCGAAGGCCGAGCCTATCAGAACATGAAGGTGACGCCGGTCGCGATGATCACGTAGCCGCTCTTGTACGTCCCGTTGTTGATGGGATGGAGCGCCTGGTTGAGCGGTCCCTCGGACGGGTTGAGCGCATCGGGCTGGGTGCGGTCGCCCTGCGCGGGCGAGCTGGACGGCGGCGTGAACGGATCGGGTCCCGAGACGGTGCGGTCGGGCGACAGGATCGCCGAGCCGCCGAGATCGATGCGCCACGAGCGGGTGCCGAAGGCCGCCCCGCCGGCAAACTGCATGCGCGACGAGCCGTCGAGGTCGAGGCGCTGCCACGAGTCGGGCGCCGCCGCGGTGTCGTAGGAGACGCCGCCACGCAGCGTGAGCTGGCCGAACAGCAGCGGGAAGACGTACGAGCCGCCCATGCGCACGCTGAGCACGTCCTGGAAGCCATGCCGGAGCACGGTGACGTCGAGCTGCCGCAGCGTCTGCTCGATCTGCGCGTCGACGACCACGGTGATGTCGGTGGCCGCCGACCAGTCCTCCCAGCGCACGTCGACCTCGAGGTCGCCCTTCTCTTCGCCGTTGTGATCGCGCCAGATGTAGCGCGCGCCGGCGGTGGCGGTCTGCGGGATCACCACCGTGACACAGGCCTTGAGCGCGTCCACGGTGCCGCCCGGCGCGCAGAGCGCGAACTCGTCGAATGCCGGGACGATGGTCGTGGGCGTGCCGCCGACGTTCAGCCGGCTGCCCAGCTCGGTGGTGCCGGTGCCCTTCATGTCGAGGGTGAGCTGCGAGCTGTACGCGGCGCCGATCTCGATCGAATCGGTGGGCCGGAACAGCATGCCGGCGCCGAAGGCGGGCACGAACAGGTCGTTCACATCGAGCGCGAAGACGGCGTCGCCCTCGCGGTCCTCGGCGTGGTTGGGCTTGCCCCACAGATACGTGCGCGCCTTGAGCGTGCTGAAGCCCCACGACAGACGCAGCCCGACGTCGAGCTTGTCGGTGATCCGGTACGCGGCCGCGATCGACGGCAGCGCCGCGAGCGATTCCTGGGAGACCATGTCGTAGCGCTGCGGCGCGGGCGCCTGCACGCCGCCGACGTCGACGGTCTCGGGCAGATCGCGGTTGGGGTAGCCCTGGGGCGCGAACAGGCCCTCGGCAAAGGCGAAGTTGCCGAACTTCTGCGTCCCGGCCAGGAACGGGACCGGCTGGATGGGCCCCGAGTTCTCGACCTCGGGCATCTCCTCGCCCACGAACGAGGGCTCGGCGGGCGGCCCCGGGTCCCACGGCTGGTAGACGCCATCGCGGTCGAACGAGGTGTTGAACTGCACCAGGTTGGCGCCGACGTAGATCTCGTAACGCTTGGCCTTCACCAGGCCCGCGGGGTTGTGCATGAGCGCCGTCGGATCGTCGGCCTTGGCGACGAACGCGCCGGCGCGCGACTGCGCTTGCGAGCCGGAATCACCGGCGAAGACGCCGCCCGCGTGCGCCAGCTGCGGCGCGACGAGCGTGGCGATGGTGACTCCCAGGACGACGCCCTTGCCCAGCTCGGTGCTTTTCATCGCGGCGACTTTATATGATCTCCGCGTCCGCCGGAATCGGTCTGACCGCCTTTTGCTAGTCTGCGCCGCGCCTCCATGTGGGTGGCCAGCACCGCCACCGCCGCGGGCGTGACGCCGCGGATGCGCGAGGCCTGGCCCAGCGAGCGCGGCCGCTCGCGGCCCAGCTTCTCGCGCGCCTCGTGCGAGAGCCCGACCAGCTTGGCGTAGTCGAGATCGTCGGGCAGGTGCAGATCGTCGAGCTTGGCCAGGCGCGCGGCCTCGGCCTCCTGGCGGCGCAGGTAGCCCTCGTACTTGATGTTCACCTCGACGCGCTCGCGCACGGCGAGGTCCGCGGGCAGCACGTCGGCGGCGAGGCCGCCGGCGGCGGCGATCGCGACCAGCGCGGCGATGTCGATCTCGGGCCGGCGCAAGAGCTCGGCGAGCGACTGCCGCCCCTTCACCGGCGCCGAGCCGGCGCGGGCCAGCGCGTCGTCGACGGCGGCCGAGGGCGTCACGCTGGCGCGCGCGAGCGCCTCGTGGGCGGCGGCGACGCTGGCGCGCCGGGTCTCGAAGAGCGCCCAGGTCGCGTCGTCGACCAGCCCGATGCGCCGGCCGTGGCGGGTGAGCCGCTCGTCGGTGTTGTCCTCGCGCAGGAGCAGGCGGTGCTCGGCGCGCGCGGTCAGCATGCGGTAGGGCTCGGCGGTACCGTGGCGCGACAGATCGTCGACCAGCACGCCCGCGTAGGCCTCGTCGCGGCGCAGGATCAGCGGCTCCTCGCCGCGCTGCGCGAGCGCCGCGTTGATGCCGGCCAGGATCCCCTGCGTCGCCGCCTCCTCGTAGCCCGAGGTGCCGTTCAGCTGCCCGGCGTGGTAGAGCCCGGCGACCCGGCGGGTCTCGAGCGTGGGCAGGAGCTCGCTCGGATCGACGAAGTCGTACTCGACCGCGTAGCCCGGGCGCGTCATCTCGGCGTGCTCGAGCCCGGGGATCGAGCGCAGCATGGCCAGCTGCACGTCGTAGGGCAACGACGTGGAGATCCCGTTGGGATAGACCTCGCTTGTCCCCCACCCCTCCGGCTCGAGGAAGACCTGGTGGCGCTCCTTGTCGGCGAAGCGGACGATCTTGTCCTCGATCGACGGGCAGTAGCGCGGGCCCACGCCCTGGATGCGCCCCTGGTAGAGCGGCGAGCGATGCAGGTTCTTGCGGATGATGTCGTGCGTGACCGCGGTCGTGTAGGTGATCCAGCAGGAGATCTGCGGCAGCGGCGGGCGCGCGCCCGGCGGCGAGAAGATGCGGAACATCGGCACCGGCTCGTCGCCCGGCTGGGTCTCGAGGTTCTTCGTGTCGATGGTGCGCCCGTCGATCCGGCAGGGCGTGCCGGTCTTGAGCCGCGCGAGCGGGAAGCCGAGCCGCGCGAGCGACTCGGACAGGTGCGCCGCGGGGCCCTCGCCGGCGCGGCCGCCCGCCGACTTCTCCTGGCCGACATGGATCGTCCCGCGCAGGAACGTGCCGGTGGTGAGGATCACGGCGTCGGCGCGGAAGACGACGCCCATGGTCGTGCGCACGCCGCGCACGCGCGCGCGCGCGGCGCCGAGCGGGCCACGCGCGCCGTCCTCGGTGTAGAGCTCGGCGACCTCGGCCTGGCGCACGCGCAGCCCGGGCGTCTCGCCCAGCACCTGCTGCATGCGCTCGCGGTAGCGGCGCTTGTCGGCCTGCGCGCGCGTCGAGCGCACCGCCGGGCCCTTCGACGCGTTCAGGCGCCGGAACTGGATGCCGGTGGCGTCGATCGCGCGCGCCATCTCGCCGCCGAGCGCGTCGATCTCCTTCACCATCTGGCCCTTGGCGACCCCGCCAATCGCCGGGTTGCACGACATGTGACCGATGGTGTCGAGGTTGCCGGTCAGCATCAGCGTGCGTCGGCCCATGCGCGCGGCAGCGAGCGCGGCCTCGCAGCCGGCGTGGCCGCCGCCGACCACGATCACGTCGTACGCGTCAGGATACTCGTAAGGGCCCGGGATCACTTCGCCTTGGCTTTATCACAGTCGCCCGGGCCGGCCTCGGGCGAAAACTCGTAGACGTCGAGCGTCACCGAGGCCGAGAACTCGTCGGGATGGACCCCGTCGGGCAGCTGGCCGGTCTCCCACTGCGCCCCGCGCAGCTTGGTCGAGCCGCAGGGATCGCGCAGCGAGCTCTCGTAGCCGTCGACCTCCTGCTTCCACGCGCTCAGCGTATCCGGCTCGCACGGGCCCGGGTGACCGCACTGGAAGACCATCGTGTCGTACCACCACGGCGTCTTGTTACCGCCGGTGCCGTACTCCGAGACCTGCAGCGACGCGCCGACGCCGCCGCCCGGCTGCGCCGAGCGCCCGCGGACGACGATCTCGTGCTTGCCGACCGCGAGGTCGACATAGAAGCAGGCCTCCGCCGCCTCGGTGCCCGCGTACATCTGCTGCGTGCCGTTCAGCGTGACCCACACTTGCCCCGGCCCGCGCCCGACCTTGAGCTCGAAGCGCTTGGTGCCGTCCGTCGGGAGCGGGTCCTCCTTGCCGTCGCCGGGCTGGCGGCACGTGCACGCGCCGCCCTGGCAGCGCGCGCCGGCGAGCGAGGCGGTCGTCTCCGCCGCGGGCGCCGGGCCGAGCT
>JBKJOI010000160.1:0-3547 GCA_046595695.1 Haliangiales bacterium
GAGGAGATCAACGCCGGGGCGTGCCGCTGCGTGCAGGGCAGCCAGACCAAGCCGTGCCGCGCCGGCGCGTCGGCCGAGCTGGCCGGGCCGATCGACGTGGCCGTGATCCCCGACGACCACCCGCTCCTGCAGGGGCTGCGCGACGAGCTGCGCCCCGGTGTCGCCGACGTCGACGGTCTCCTCGGCATGAACGCGCTGCTCTCGTACGTGACCGACTTCGATTATCCCGGCGCGCGCTTGATCTTTCGCTGCCAGGATCCGCTCGACACCGGCTGCGTGGTGCGTCCGCGCCTGCAGAGCTTCGAGGTGCGCCGCTCGCTCGCGCACTGCCTCGGCCGGCAGTTTTTCACGCCGACGCCCGACGATCAGATCCCGCGCTAGCCCACCCAACCAGGAACGCTCCCCGCGGTCTGCGGTCACGCCCGGCCCGCATGTTTCATCGCATTGGCTCCTTGACCTACCAAGGTTCACGGGATAGGTACGCGCCTGCCTTACGAAGTACTACATAAGCGCAGTTACACCTTCAGGGAGAGCGAAACAATGCGGGCGTTTACAACGGTGGTGGCTGGTTTCCTCGTGGCGGCTCTGGCCGCGTGTTCAGTCGATGGCAAGGAAGACGCGTCGCAGCTTCCGGGCGCGGCGATCGAGGACGAGGGCAAGGCGGATAGCCTGAAGAAGCCGCTCGACGGCGGCAAGCTGCGCGTCGGTCAGTACGCCGAGGGCAAGTTCACCGCGCAGCGCGGCTGGATCGCCTACGAGATCGACCTGACCGCCGGTCCGGTCGACGTCTTCCTGCACGGCCAGAAGCCCGGTTTCGGCGACCCGCTCGACACGATCCTCTACGTGTTCGGCCCCAAGAAGGCGAACGGCAAGTTCCCCACCCATACGCTCGCGTTCAACGACGACGCACAGCCGGGCAGCGACGTCGGCTCGCAGCTGCTCGTCAACGTGCCCACCGACGGCACCTACCAGATCGTGGTCTCGAGCTACGACAACTGGCTCCAGTACCCCAAGAACGTCGAGCGCGGCGACTACAAGGTCATCGCCAAGTGCCCGCGCGACGGCGGCTCGGACGCCTGCGGCCTGGCCATCCAGTACGAGGGCGGCGCCTGCTTCGGTGACGACGCGTGCGCGTCGGGCCTGCACTGCGAGGGCGAGATCGTCTGCGCGCCGGGCACCCAGTGCCTGTTCGTGCAGCAGGGTACCTGCACCGCCGACTACGTGTGGATGAGCTACTCGCCGAAGCAGTGCGGCACGAACCCGTGGCAGCAGAACCTGCTACCCGGCGACGAGCAGCCGTCCTACGTCAGCAACGAGGAAGCGATCCTCGTCGACAACTACTTCGAGTCGAACGGCGTGCAGCTGCTCGAGATCGGCTTCCTGCACAACGCGGTGCCGATGTTCCAGTGCCTGGCGTGCGTCTGCGCGCGTGGCGATCTGCTGGTGGTCAAGGCGCACGCGTGGGACGCGGCGCGCATGGCGAGCGAGCACGGCTTCACGGCGCTCGCGCCTGGCGACTGGCTCGAGCAGCGCCCGATCCAGTGCGGCGGCAACCCGTGGGACGAGGACAACGATCGCCGCGTCGAGGAGACCAACGTGGTCTCGTGGCTCGCGACCGAGAACGTCACGCTCCGCAGCCTCGGCTTCATCGAGAAGACCGAGGTCCAGTACATGTGCCGCGCCTGCCAGTGCGCGCGTGGCGACCGGCTGTTCGTGGGTCCGGCGTCGCCGGCCGCGGGCCAGTCGCTGCGCAACCTCGGCTTCGTCGACATCATCCGTCCGTAAGCCCGGCGCCGCGCCGGCGGTGTAGGCTCGCTCCACCGTGAGCGAGACACCTGCCGCAGGCGTTGCTGCCGCTCCTGCCCCTTCTTCCTCTCCTTCGTTCGATACTCCACTCGCGGTCTCGTTCGACTTCGGCCAGACCCTGGCCGAGCTCGACTCGGCGATGCTCGCGCGCCGCCTGGGCGAGCGCGGCGCTGTCGTGACCGCGGCCGCGCTCGACGCGGCGCTGCCGCGCGCGTGGCGCGCCTACGACGCAGCGGTGCAGACCGGGGTCTCGGGTCATCCCTGGAAGCTGCTCGTGCACACCCTGCTCGAGGGCGCGGGCCTGGGCGCGGCGGGACCGCTGGATGCGCACGTCGACTGGCTGTGGGACCAGCAGCCGGCGCAGAACCTGTGGCGGCGCGCGCTGCCCGGCATGATCGAGCTCGTCGACGAGCTGCGCGCCGCCGGTGTGCCGGTCGGCGTGGTCTCGAACTCGGAGGGCAAGCTCGCCGAGCTGGTCGAGGAGATGGGCTGGAGCGGACGCTTCGTGTGCATCGCCGACTCGGGTCACCTGGGCATCGAGAAGCCGGGGCGCGCGATCTTCGCCTGGGCGGCCGAGCGCCTGGGCGTGCCGCTCGAGCGCATCGTGCACGTCGGCGACTCGCACGCCGCGGACGTCGCCGGGGCGCTCGCGGCCGGCATGCACGCGGTGTGGTTCGGTCCGCACGCGGTCGGCGCGCGCGCCGAGGCGTTGCCGGCGCGGGCGCGCGCTGCGGGGGATGCGGCGGCGTTGCGCGGCCTGCTGCGCGCGTGGCGACTGCTGCCTTAGGCTCTGGTTGGGCCGTCTCGGTCTTCCGGTCTTCCGGTCGGTCTTCCGGTCGTCGCGTTAGTGAGTGACGCCAGCAGCGCGCGTGTCACAGCGCGGGGTTAGCGTTCGGCCCGTGCGGGATGCGCTGATCTACGGTGCCGGGGTGCGCGCGCAGCGCGCGGTGCTCGCCGCGGCCGGGCTGTGGTTGCCCTGGGATCGCCGCGGCGACCTGGCCGGCGTGCTCGGCGAGCTGGCGGCGCGCGACGACGCGCCGCGGCGCCTGGGGTGGAAGCGGGTGCGGCGCCGGACGCTGCCGTGGTTCGAGTCCTTGGTCGACGCGGTGTTCGCGCGCTCGTGGCTCGAGGTGCGCGCGGTGGTCGGCCTGGGCGCCGAGTCGGAGGGCGACGGCGGCGCGCCGCTGCGCGCGCTGATCGCGCATGTGAACGCGCACGCGGGCGCGGGCGGCAGCCATCGCGCGCGCCTGGGTGCCTCGCGCGCCGAGGTCGCGGCGGCGGCCATCGATCCGATGCCGATCGGCCCGGGCCACACGCGCCTCGTCGAGGTGCGGCGCTCGCCGCCGCTGCAGCTGGCGCGCTTCTTCGCCGCGGCGCTGCAGGCTGCCTATGGCGGGCGTCCGCGCACGCGCGCCCAGCTGCAGCTGCTCGCGTACCTGGCCGAGCGCGCCGGCGCGCCCGACCTGGACCTGCAATCGTGCGGCACGGGCACGCGCGGCAAGCTGCTGGTGTGGCGCCCACGCGAGCTCGTCGGCACGAGCGGCGGTGCGCGCAGCCTGCCATAGCGCGGCGCACGCCGCGTGCCGCGCGCTACGGCTGGTGCTGCTCGACGCCGTCGGCGAGTGCCTTGGGGCCTATGGTCCAGACCACGCGCACCTCGGCGCTCTGCGGGGTCGCGCGCACGCGCCGTAGCGCGAGCGGCAGCCGCCACAGGCGTCCGAGCTGCTTGACGCCCGCGTCG
>JBKJOI010000269.1:0-9220 GCA_046595695.1 Haliangiales bacterium
CCGCGCCGCAGACGGTGGAGGACGCGCTGGCCTCGTCCGGGGTGACCGCCGCCACCTCCGACGTATCGCCCACGAGCCTACCGCACGGCAAGGCACGACACGCCACCGGCCACGACCTGACGCGGACCGGCCACGTGCTGGGCACGCCCGCGTATCTGGCGCCCGAGCTCGTGGGCGCCACCCGCCAGCTGACCGCGGCCGTGGACATCTATGCCTTTGGCATCATGGCCTTCGAGCTGCTCGCCGGCTACCGTCCGTTCATCGAGTCGGTGGCAATGGTCCTCTTGCAGGGACGGCGTCCACCACCCCCGCCGTCCCTGGCGGTGGCCTGGCCCGAGGCGCCTCCCGCGGTCGTCCACCTGGTCGCGCGCTGCCTCGAGCTCGAGCCCGAGATGCGTCCGCAGGCCGGTGAGATCGAGACCACCATGGTCGGCGCGCTGGCCCCGCGCTAGCCCCGCCTGGCCTGGCCGGGCCGGCGAACCAGCAGATCCCGGTCGGCGACAGCGAGCTCATCGGCAGCTACTTCTCGGCTGAGCAAGGTCGCTCCATCGCTTCAACGACCTCGTGGATCTGGCCCCGTACGTGCGCCGGCGCCCTGGGCCCGGACGCCTTCCCTGACGCGATCTCGGGGCAGATGGGCGCGCACGTGGATCACACGCGGACCCTGCGGTCGCGTGAGGTCGCGCGCGCCGCCGCGTCGCCGGGGTTGACGATGTCCTTGCGAAACGGCTCTGCGTGCTGTCCGGCTACTCGAGCGATCCGCGCGGCAACGCCGCGATGACGTCGAGCTGTCTCGAGGGCAAGGGCGGGCAGGCGCGCGCGCGTGACATCCCGGCGACGCCGACCTTGCCAGCGACGCGGGCGCCTGACGTCGATGCGCGGGACCTGCTCCAAGCCTTGCGCGACGACACCTAGATCGCATCCGCTGGGTCGTGCCTGCGGTCGTCCTCCTGAAGTAACTTTCCCCTCGGTGGCCCGGACGCCCCGCTGGCCCGCCCCGGACGCCCCGCTTGCCTCGCCCGCGCGCCCCGGACGCCCCGCCCGCGCCCTACCCGCTCTTGCTCTTGCGCCCGCTGGCCTTGTCGCCCGTGGACTTCTTCGCGGACTTGCGCTCGAGCTCGACCTTGCCCGCCGCGCCCTCGTCGTCGTTCGCGGCGGCGGCCTTCGTAGGCGCGGCGCCCTTGCCGGCGAGGCTGGCCTTGAGGGCCTCCATGAGATCGATCACCTTCGCCTGCGGCGCCTCCGCCGGCGCAGCAACGATGTCCTCGCCGGCGACCTTCTTGTCGATGAGGGCGAGCGTGCGCTTGCGAACCTCGTCCTCGTACTTCTCGGGCTCGAAGCCTTCCACGGTGATCTGCTCGATGAGCTTCACGGCCAGGTCGAGCTCACGGTCGGAGACCGGCGTCTCGTCGAGAGGCACCTCGGACATCGGCTTGACCTCGTCGGCGTAGCGAAGCTGCTGCATGACCAGCCCGCGACCCTGCACGCGCACCATGACGAGGTACTGCTTGCCGCGCGCGGAGTACTTGGCGAGCGCCGCGCGGCCGGTCTGGCGCATGGCCTCGGCGAGCAGCGAGTAGGCCTTGGGGCCGCCCTTGTCGGGGCCCAGGTAGTAGGCCTTGTCGAAGTAGAGCGAGCTGACCGAGGCCTCGGGGACAAACTCGGTGATCTCGATCGCCTCCGACGCCTGCTCCTCGAGCGTCTTCAGCTCCTCCTCGGAGAAGGTGACGTACTGGCCCTTCGCGAACTCGTAGCCCTTGACCATCTGATCGCGCTCGACGATCTCCTCGTCCTTCGGGCAGATGTACTGCTGCTTCAGCCGCGAGCCGCACTTGCCGTGCAGCAGGTTGAAGCCGACCCCGGCCCGTGTCTCGTTGGTCGAGTAGAGCTTGACCGGGATCGAGACGAGACCGAAAGACACCGTTCCGGAGCCAATTGAGCGTGCGGGCATGGCAGTAGCGGTATGATAGCAGTCGATCGCATCGGATCGCCAGATTGGCCCGGAAGCGCCCTCAGCCACCGTCGGACGACCGCCAGAACGATCAGCTGGCGAAGTACCGCGCCAAGCGCGCCGCGGGCGCTACCGAGGAGCCCTTCGGCGTGCCGGTTCCGGCGCCCGATCGCAGCGCCGCCGAGGCGCCCTCCGCCGCCATCCTCCCCGGCGGATTGTTCGTGGTGCAGAAGCACGCCGCGTCGCGCCTGCATTACGATCTGCGCCTCGAGATCGACGGCGTGCTGCGCTCGTGGGCGGTGCCGCGCGGACCGTCTCCCGATCCCGCCGAGAAACGTCTCGCCATGGCGGTCGAGGAGCACCCGCTCGACTACGCCGACTTCGAGGGCGTCATCGCCGCCGGCAACTACGGCGCCGGCGAGGTGATCGTGTGGGACCGCGGCCGCTGGACGCCCATCTTCGAGCCCGATTACCCGGCCGGCCTCGCCGAAGGCAAGCTGCTCTTCGAGCTCGACGGCTTCAAGCTGCGCGGCCGCTGGGCGCTCATCAAGACCAAGGGCAAGGGGCGCGCCGCTAACGAGTGGCTGCTGGTCAAGAAGGCCGACGCGTACGCCGGCAAGGACGTGCTCTCCGAGACCTCGATCCTGACCGGCCGCACCGTCGAGGACATCGCCGCCGGACGCACGCCCGGCGACGCCGTGCGCGCCGAGCTCGAGCGCCTGGGCGTGCCGCGCCGCGCCGTCGATCCGACCGCCGTCGAGCTCATGCTCGCCGAGACCCGCGACGCGCCGCCGCGCGACACCGGCTGGATCTGGGAGATCAAGTACGATGGCTTCCGCCTGCTCGCCGCGCGCAAGCACGGCCAGGCGAGCCTCTTCTACCGCGGCGGCTCCGAGGTCGCGGCGCGCTACCCCGACGTCGCGACCGCCATCGCCACCCTGCCCTACGAGGGCCTCGTCCTCGACGGCGAGCTGGTCGTGTGCAACCCCGAGGGCCGCGCCAGCTTCGGCCTCTTGCAGCAGCGCGCCATGCTCTCGCGCACGCTCGAGATCCGGCTCGCCGCGCTGCGCCTGCCCGCGCAGCTCATGTGCTTCGACCTGCTCGCCTTCGAGGGCTTCGATCTGCGCGACCTGCCGCTCTTGCTGCGCAAGTCGCTGCTCGAGCGGCTGCTGCCCGCGGCCGGGCCGCTGCGTTACTGCGCCCACATCGTCGAGCGCGGCGCCGAGACCTTCGAGCACGCGGTGCGCATGGGCCTGGAGGGCGTGATCGGCAAGCGCGCCGATTCGAGCTACCGCCCGGGCCGCAGCGCCAAGTGGGTCAAGTTGAAGGGCGCGCGCACCGGCGACTTCGCGGTCGTCGGCTGGACCAAACCCGAGGGCGCGCGCCAGGGCCTGGGCGCGCTGCACCTGGCCTACGCTTCGCCCGAGGCGCCGAGCGGCTACGTCTACGCCGGCGGCGTCGGCACCGGCTTCGATGACGCGACGTTGAACGCGACGCGCCGCCGGCTCGAGACGCTGCGCCGCGCCAAGCCGCCGTGCGAGCACGCGCCCAGGTTGCGCGGCAGCACCTGGGTGGACCCGGTGATCGTCGCCGAGGTCCGCTTCCACGAGTGGACCCACGACGACACGCTGCGCCAGGCGGTGTTCCTGCGCTTCCGCGACGACAAGCAGCCCGCCGAGTGCACCGAGGGACCGCCCACGGTCACGCGCCTGCTCGCGCCCGCGGCCTCGACGACGCCCGTGCCCGTGCCCGCTGCTGCGCCCGCCCCGCCCGCCGCTGCGTCGCCCGCCGCCGCGCCGCCCGCGCCGGTCTCGCGGCGCCCGCCCGTCCCCGATCCCGCGTCGCTCTCACTGACCAACCTCAAGAAGCCCTTCTGGCCCGAGGACGGCTACGCCAAGGGCGACCTGATCGGCTTCTACCGCGAGATCGCGCCCGCGATCCTGCCCTACCTCCGCGATCGCCCGCTCGTGCTCACCCGCTTCCCCGACGGTATCCACGGCAAGTCCTTCTTCCAGCAGGACGCGCCCACGCACATCCCGCCGTGGATCCGCACCGAGTCGATGTGGAGCAGCGAGACCCGCAAGGAGACCCGCTTCATCATCGCCAACGACGCCTCGACGCTGCTCTACGTCGCCAACCTGGGCAGCATCCCGCTGCACGTGTGGTCGTCGCGCGTGCACGCGCTGCAGGCGCCCGACTGGACCATCCTCGATCTCGATCCCAAGGGCGCGCCGTTCTCCGACGTCGTGCTGGTCGCGCGCCAGCTGCACGCGCTGTGCGAGGACCTCGAGCTGCCCAGCTTCGTGAAGACGAGCGGCAAGTCGGGTCTGCACGTGCTGGTGCCGCTGGGCGCGCAGGTGACCTTCGACCAGGGCCGCGAGCTCGCGCTCCTGCTCGCGCAAGTCGTCGTGAGCGAGCTGCCCGGCCAGGCCACGCTGCAGCGCGTGATCGGCGCGCGCGGCGGGCGCGTCTACATCGACTGCTACCAGAACGGCCACGGCAAGCTGCTGGTGGCGCCGCTGTGCGTGCGCCCCGAGCCGGGCGCGCCGGTGTCGACGCCGCTCGCGTGGTCGGAGGTGAACGGCAAGCTCGACCCGCGCGCCTTCACGATCCGCACCGTGCCCGCGCGGCTCGCCAAGCAGAAGCGCGACCCGTTCCTGGATGTGATCGACGCACGCCCCGACCTGCTCGGCGCGCTGACACGTTTGCAAGAGCGGCTGGCCCGGGGCGCGACAAAATGACCGTCCACACCCCTGGAACGCGCTGAACGCGCCCTAACCACGCGGTCTCCAGGTGATCGGGCACCTGGCACCGCGCTTGTAATGCACCGCTGCATGCGCTGTATCGCCGCGATCCTCGTCGTGCTCCTGGCCCTGCCACCGGTTGCCCTCGCCGACGAGGTTGCCGCGCCGCGTGCGACCCCGGCGTCGCTCACCAGCCTCGACCTCGCCGACGACGACGCGCTCTACAAGTGCAAGAAGTTCTCGGACGGCGCGCGCATCCGCGTGACGCTCAAGCCCGAGACGACGCTCACCGAGCTGGTCGCCTGGGCAATGGGCTTCTCGTGCAAGAGCTTCCTGTACGGCGCGGGCGTGGGCGCGCGCTCGCAGAAGGTCACGGTCATGGCGCCCACCGAGATGACGCCGCGCGACGCCTACCGGCTGTTCCTGGTCTCGCTGTCCAGCATGGGGCTCACCGTGGTGCCGCGCGGCAAGACGCTCGAGATCATCGAGCAGAGCCGCGCCAAGGAGTCACCGCTGCCCATCGTCGCGGCCAGCGCGCTGCCCGAAGGCGGCGGCATGGTGCGCGCGGTGGTGCGGCCGCGCCACGTCGGGTCGACCGACCTGGCCCAGGTGCTGACCGGCATGAAGTCGCCGAGCGGCGCCGTGCTCGACATCCCTGGCGCGGGCGTGGTCGTGGTCACCGACGAGCCGCCCATGCTCGAGCGCATGATGGAGGTCGCCGCGCTCGTCGACGTCGAGCAGCGCACCCGCATCCTGCGCATCGAGCTCGAGCACGCTGACGCCGACGAGACCCTGCGCACGCTGACCGCCGCGCTCGGCGAGAAGGCGCGCGTCAAGCTACAGCCCGACCTGCGCGGCAACGCGCTGCTGGTGATCGGCGCCGAGGAGGACTTCGCCCCGGTGCTCGAGCTGGTGCGGGTGATCGACGTGCCGGCGCGCGCGGGCGCGGCGCCGCGCGCGCACGTGGTCAGGCTCGAGCACGCCGACGCCGAGGAGACCGCCGGCGTGCTCGGCGCGGTGTTCGCGAAAGGCAACAGCAGCGGCGGTGGCAACGGCACGGGCAGCGGCGGCTCGCCGGGCGCGCCACGAACGTTGCCCGCGACGCCCGGCCGCGGCACGGTCGCCAGCGCCCCCGGAGCCGCCACCTCGGTGGCCGCGGCCACCGGCGAGGTGCGCATCAGCTTCGCCAAGTCGACCAACGTGCTCATCGTCGTCGCCTCCGACGAGGACTTCCGCTCGGTGCGCGAGGTCGTGCGCGAGCTCGACGTGCAGCGCGCGCAGGTCTACGTCGAGGCCGTCATCATGGAGCTCTCGGTCGAGAAGGCCCGCCAGCTCGGCTTCTCCTTCCATGGCGGCACCGGTCTGAGCGACGGCTCGACGCTGATCGCCGCGTCGCAGCCGGGCGGCAGCACCTTCGTGACCGACGAGGAGAGCGCGGCCGGCATGCTGGTGAAGGGCCTGTCGGTGGCGCTCCTGGGCCCCAGCTTCGACCTGCTCGGCATCTCGGTGCCCTCGCTGGGCGCGCTCTTCCAGGCGGCGCGCTCGAACGGCGACATCGACGTCCTGTCGTCGCCGCAGCTGCTCGCGACCGACCACGAGGAGGCCAAGATGGCGGTCGGCGAGAACGTGCCCTACCTGTCGGTGACCGCGTCGACCGGCACGTTCCCGACCGGCCAGTCGGTGCAGCGCATGGACCTCGATCTCAAGTTCAAGGTCCGGCCGCATGTGGGCGCCGGCGGCGACGTCACGCTCGAGATCGATCTCGAGATCAAGGAGCTGGGCGCGTCGACCGACCTGGGCCCGACCTGGACCACGCGCTCCCTGCAGACCAAGGTCACCGTGCACGACCAGCAGCCGATCGTGCTGGGCGGCATGATGCGCGACGCCACCACGAACACGCGCACCTCGGTGCCCATCCTGGGCGACATCCCGCTGCTCGGCATGCTCTTCCGCTCCAGCTCGACGACCCACCAGAAGCGCAACCTCATGATCATCCTGGTGCCCTACGTGGTCGCCGACGCGCGCGACGCGCGCTACCTGCTCGAGCGCAAGCTGCGCGAGCGCCGCGAGTTCGAGACCGCGCTCGGCGTGCTCGACAGCACGCCGTACAAGCCGCACCTCGACTACGCCAGGAAGCGCGGGCTGGTCGCCGAGATCGACCACCAGGTGCGCGCCGCCGACGAGGACGACAGCGGCCTCGAGCTCGCCCCGCCCGCGCCGACGCCCACCCCCGCCGCGCCTGCCCCCCCGGTGGCGACCACCACGTCCGCGCCGGCGCCGCCCCGGGCACCCTCTGCCAGGTGATCCGTCCGCATCGCACGTCGCGCGACGTTTCGTCACCTCCGTCCGAAGGCATCGGCTACGGTTAGAATTCCCCTTTGAAAGACGGAGTCCATGACCGAGAGCACGCGTCTGGTCGCTGGTGTCGCGCTCGCCGCGGTCCTCGTCGCCGCCTGCGGTGACGACTCGGGCCCAGCGCTCGACGCTGGCCCTGCCGATGCCGCCGCCTGCGCCCTACCCATCGACCTGGATGCCGTGATGCGGGAAAATGGCGCCTTCCTGTACAGCGGCAGCGTCGCGATCGGGGGCGGCGAGCTCGCTCCCCAGACCGGCTGCGCCGCCGGCGGCACGCTGAACGAGAGCGCCCACCGGCTCACCCTCGCCACCCGCTCGAGGCTGCTGGTGCTGGCGCAACCGGTCCAGGGTGGCGTCGTCGCGCCCATCCTGTACGTCCGCTCGAGCTGTGATGGTTCCGCGAGCGAGCTCGCCTGCAACGCGAACGCCGAGATCGTCGACCTCGCCGACGTGCCCGCGGGCGAGGTCTTCTTCATCGTCGATGCGCCCGCCGGCACGACCCTGCCGCTCGGCTACGACCTGGCCTGGCTGCCCACGCCTCTGCGCGGCACCGGCGAGACCTGCGACCCGACCGGCGCGACCGACCTCTGCGAGACCGGCACCGTCTGCGCCTCCTCCGGTGGAGCCCCGGCCTGCGCGCCCTCGCTGGGCGGGCCCACGCTCGAGCGGGTCTCGTTCCGGTTCGGCGACTTCGGCCAGAACCCGGCCACGATCGGCGTGCAGGGCACCGATCCCGACGGCGACGTCCTCGAGGCGCGCATGACCTTCCTGGGCGCGATGCTGAACCCGCTCGACCTCGACGGCGACACCACGCCCGACGAGCTCACCCTCCGTAACATCGCGATCCCCGGCCAGCTCGCCTTCGACGAGCAGTTCATCGCCGACCTGCCCGAGAACCTGTCGCCGACGATCTTCTTCGTCAGCGTCAAGCTGGTCGACTCGGCCGACAACGAGAGCGCGGCCGTCGTCGCGGGGCTCATCCGCGAGCCCGACTTCAACGGGCCGGGCGGCGCCTGCAACTCGGGCGACGACTTCTGCACCGGCGAGGTGAGCTGCGTCGCCACCACGTGCACCAGCCCGGCCGGGGCCACCGCGGCCTGCGCCGCCGCCGACAGCGCGCCCGCCGTCACCGTCCCGGGCAGCCACCAGGTGACCTTGCCCATGAGCGCCGCCGACAACCTGGAGGGCAGCTGCTTCTTCAACCCGGGCCTCGGCGAGGCGGTGGTGCGCGTGACCGTCACCGGCGCCAGCCCGGTGCGTTTCGAGGCGCGCAGCGACGTCGCGCCTTCCGGCATGTTTCTCGACACCTACCTCTACCTGCGCTCGAGCTGCGCCGACCCGACCAGCGAGCTCGCGTGCAACGACGACGTCGACCCCTTCGCCGACAACTTCCGCTCGGCCTTCGTGGTCGACAACCTGGCCCCCGGCACCTACTACCTGGTCGTCGACGGCTCCTCGGATGGCGGCACGCTGGTCGGCTCGGGCAACGTCGGCCTCTCGCTGACCGCGACCGCGCTCGTGAGCCCCGGTGCGCCCTGCGCCGGGCCCACCGACGCGTGCGTGCCCGACAGCGTGTGCGCGGGCGGCACCTGCGTGGCGACCGCGTCCGCCTGCGCCGCGGCCACGCCGGTGCTGGTGGGCACGCCGGTGATCGGCCAGCTCGGCGCGACCGGCGTCGGCCTCTTCGACGCCTGCGGCTTCGAGACGAACCGTCCCGAGCAGCTGCACACGCTCACCCTCACCGCCGAGGCCGACGTGACCCTGTCCACCGACGGCAATGGCACCGAGGTCGACACCGCCGTCTACGTGCTGCCGTCGTGCGGCGCGCCCTACGCGGCACTCGCCTGCAACGACGACATCGTGGTCGGCACCACCGGGCGCAACTGGCGCTCGTCGCTGTTCGTCACGCTGCCCGCCGGCACCTACACCGTGGTCGTGGATCGCAGCAGCAATTTCCTGCCCGACGGCTCGGCCGACGCCGCCGATCCGGCCGACTACTCGCTCTCGGCCACGACGCGCCCGGTCTTGCCCGCGGCCGCGACCTGCGACACGACCGGCGTGGCGAACCGCTGCGCCGACGGCCTGAGCTGCACCGCGGGGACCTGCCAGTAGACGGGTAGAAATGCAGCGGCCCCGGAGATCGCTCTCCGGGGCCGCCGTGAAGTGAAGA
>JBKJOI010000416.1:0-6533 GCA_046595695.1 Haliangiales bacterium
CGCACTCGCCGCACTCGCCGCACTCGCCGCACTCGCCGCACTCGCCGCACTCGCCGCACTCGCCGCGCACGCCGCACTTGCCGCACTCGCCGCACTCGCCGCGCACGCCGCACTCGCCGCACTCGCCGCGCTCGCCGCGCTCGGCTACTCGCGCGCGGCGCGGGTGATGCGCACGCCGCTCGCCGCGGGCGCGCCTGGACACGGCGGGTGCAGCTTCTCCAGCGTCAACGTCACACCCGCGTCGGGATGCAGCTCCTGGATCGCGTCGACGATCTTCCCGGCCAGCGCCTCGATGAGCTTGAAAGTCTGGCGGGTGCCGATCTCGAGCACGATGGCGCACACGCCCGCGTAGTCGATCGTGTCGACCAGCCGATCCGACGTCACCGACGCCGACAGATCACGCGTGAGCTCGACCGCGCAGCGAAAACGCCGTGTGCTGCGTCGCTCGGCTGCGGTGTGGCCGTGCGAAGCCTCGAACTCGATGCCCGATACGAAGACCGCGTCCGGCCCAGGCATGCGCGCTAGCGCGCCCGGGCGCGCGACTTCGACTTCGTCGCCGGCTCGGCGGCCGCCGCGGCGGGCTCGCCCTCGGCGTCCTCGAGCAGGTCCGCGGCCTCTTCGGCCGCGAGCTTCTTCATTTTGCGCCCGATCATCTGCTTCTTGAGCGGGCCGACGAAGTCGACCATGAGCTTGCCGTTCAGGTGGTCGCCCTCGTGCTGCATGGCGCGCGCGAACAGCGCCTCGCCCTCGACCTCGAAGATCTGGCCGTCCATGCCCATCGCGCGCACGCGCGCGCGGATTGCGCGCTTGATCGGCACGTAGATGCCCGGGAACGACAGGCAGCCCTCTTCCTTGGTCTCCGCCTCGTCGCTGGTCCAGACGACCTCGGGATTGATGAAGACCATCGGCGGCGCGTTCTCCTCGCCGCCGGCCACCGTGCCCTCGATGAGGAAGATCTTCTCGAGCGCGCCGATCTGGATCGCGGCGATGCCGGCGCCGTTCTCATCGAACATGGTGTCGATGAGGTCCGCGACCAGGGCACGGATCTCGTCAGTGACCTTCTCCACCTGCTTGGTGGTCTGGCGAAGTCGCGGGTCGGGATACTTGACGACTGGTCTTACGGCCATGGGTGCACCTTAATTTTCGCCCTACCACCTGTCAATGCACGGTACGGGCCGCAGATAGGATGCCTCGTTGACTTTGCGGCCTGCATCCATAATGTACACACGTTGTCCGTGACGCCGACCATACAGAAGTACGCTGAAGCCGAAATACCTACGCGTTTCGGGCCTTTCCGCGTGATTGTCTACCGAAACCCCGAGGATCCGCGGGATGAGCACGTCGCCATGGTGCGCGGCAACGTGGCTGATCGTGACGCGGTTCTGCTGCGGGTCCACTCCGAATGCTTCACCGGCGAAGTGCTGCACTCGCTCAAGTGCGACTGCCGGGAGCAGCTCGACGCCGCGCTCGAGGCCATCGCCGCCGCGCCACTCGGCGGCGTGCTGGTGTACCTGCGCCAGGAGGGCCGCGGCATCGGGCTGGGCAACAAGATCCGCGCCTACGCGCTGCAGGCCCAGGGCCACGATACTGTCGAGGCCAACGTCGCGCTCGGCTTCGCGCCAGACCAGCGGAACTACGACGTGGCCGTGGCCATGCTCGCCGATCTGAAGGTGCGGTCGGTCGCGCTGATGACCAACAATCCGCTCAAGATGCAGGCGCTCGAGGCGGCTGGCGTGAAGATCGCCCAGCACATCCCGCACTGGACGACCGAGCAAGAGCACAACCGCGACTACCTCGAGGTCAAGCGTGCCAAGATGGGCCACCTCGACGGAGTACCGCCGACACGCCGCGTCAAGCGCGGCGTCTGAAGGTATCGATCATGGCTGAGCTATCCGAGAGCAGCGTCAGGGACGCGCTCAAGAAGGTCTCCTACCCGGGCGTCGTCAAGGACGTGGTGACCAGCGGCGTGGTGAAGAAGTTCACCGTCGCCGGCACCGAGGTCACGTTCACGGTCGTGCTGCCGACCATGGTCGCCGGCCCCGAGGTCCGTGAGGGGCTCGAGCGCGAGCTGCGCGCGGCCGCCACCCTGGCGGGCGCGGCCAAGGTCACGCTCGACGTGAGCACCAAGGTCGCGGCGCTGCCGCCGCCCGCCGACAAGGCGCGCCTGCCCGGCGTGAAGAACGTGATCGCGGTGGCCTCAGGCAAGGGCGGCGTCGGCAAGTCGACGGTCGCCACCAACTTGGCGCTGGCGCTGTCGCGCTGGGGCGCCAAGGTCGGCCTGCTCGACGCCGACGTCTTTGGCCCCTCGGTGCCGCAGATGCTCGGCACCCCGGATCGTCCGGTCGGCGGCACCGCCGACAAGCGCATCGGCCCCGCCGAGTACTACGGCCTCAAGGTCATCTCGGTGGCGTTCTTCGTCGAGAAGGACGCCGCGGTGGTCTGGCGCGGCCCCATGGTGCACAAGCTGCTCGAGCAGTTCATGACCGACGTCGACTGGGGCGAGCTCGACTACCTGGTCCTGGATCTGCCGCCCGGCACCGGCGACGTGCAGCTCTCGGTGTCGCAGCTCATCCCGATCACCGGCGCGGTCATGGTCACCACGCCGCAGCAGGTCGCAGTGATCGACGTGGTCAAGGGCATCTCGATGTTCAAGAAGGTCGAGATCCCGATCATCGGCGTGATCGAGAACATGTCGTATTACGTGTGCCCGGCGTGCGGCCACAACGACGAGATCTTCTCGCGCGGCGGCGGCAAGGAGCTGGCGCGCGCGGTCGAGACCGAGTTCCTCGGCGAGATCCCCATCGACGGCCGGGTGCGCCACGGCGGCGACTCGGGCGTGCCCATCGTGGTCGGGATCCCCGACGGCGATCACGCCAAGCTGTTCATGGCGCTGGCGGCGCGCGTGGCGGGGCGACTGGTGTCGCACGTGCTCTCGGGCCCGCGGCGTTCGGCGAGCCTGGTCGCGATCAAGTAGTCGCGGCGGCGCTCGCGGCGGCGGTGCCGGCGCTCGCGGCCGCCCCGCGTACGGCCTCGAGCAGCGCGGCGAGATCCGCGTCGCGCGTGGCGGGGTTGATCAGCGTGACGCGCAGGAAGATCCCCGCAGGCAGCGCGGTCTGCACCAGGTAGAACGTGCCGCTCGCGAGCAGGCGCCGGCGGATCTCGTCCTGCAGCGCGTCGCGGCCCGCCGCCGCCCCGCCCAGGTAGCGGAAGCACACGATGTTGCAGTCGGGCCGCACGCCGAGCTCGAAGTCGGGCGCGGCCGCCACGGCGTCGGCGAAGCGCTGCGCGAGCCCGAACATCGCGTCGACGTAGTCGCCGAAGTAGGCGCGCCCGTACGCCGCCAGCGCCACGTACAGCTTGAGCACCATCATCGTCTTGGTGCACTCGAGCGTGCGGCTGGCCCGGTTGAACCACTGGTCCTCGGGCGCGGCGTCGGTGAAAAGGTACGAGGCCTCCTGCGCGAACGCCTGGTAGGAGCTCCGTCCGTCGCGGAAGATCACCGCGGTCACCAGCGCGGGCATGAGCATCATCTTGTGCGCGTCCCAGACGATCGAGTCGGCGCGCTCGATGCCGGCCAGGCGTGGCCGCTGCTGTTCGGAGAGCACCGCCGACGCGCCGTGCGCGCCGTCGACGTGGAACCAGAGCCCTTCGCGCGCGCAGAAGTCGGCGACGTCGGCGAGCGGGTCGAAGGCGCCGGTCGCGGTCGAGCCGGCGCTGGCGACCACCGCGATCACGCGTCGCCCGGCTGCCTCGGCGGCGCGCTTTGCATCGGCGAGCGCGTCGGCGCGCAGGCGGAAGTGCGCGTCGTCCGGCACCGGCCACGCGCCCTGCTTGCCCAGGCCCATGATCTGCAGCGAGCGCGCGATGCAGTAGTGCGTCTGCGCGGACGCCAGCACCGCGAGCGGCGGGCCCGCCGTGGCGCCGTCGCCCCAGGCGTCGAAGCCGGCCATCGCCTGGCGCGCGGCCAGCAGCGCGGTCAGGTTGCCCGCCGAGCCGCCCGAGGTGAACACGCCGCCGGCGTTCGCGGGCAAGCCGAGCGCCTCGGCGAGGAAGCGCACCAGGTTGTGCTCCATGGCCGTGCCCACCGGGCCCATCTCGTAGACCGCAGGGCTGTTGTTGAGCAGCGACGACACCAGGTCGGCGAGCGCCGCGATCGGCAGCGGCGCGGTCACCTGGTGCCCCACGTAGCGCGGGTGGTGCAGGTGGTTCGACTCGGCGATGGCGCGGCCGAGGAGCCGCATGGCGGCCGGCTCGCCGTGCGCGGCACCGTCGACGGGCCAGGAGGCGACTGCGGCGGCAGGCTCCTGCCACGGCAGCACCGCGCCATGGCCTTGCGTCACGTTGGCGAGGTAGTCGGCGAGCTGATCGATGAGCGCGTGGCCGTGGGCGCGGAAGCCTTCTGCATCCATGCCCGCAATGCCTCACGCCGGGGCGGGTCGCGTCAAGCGGCTGCGGTCACGGCTCGAGATTCTCGACACGATTCGAGCAGTCGCCAGCGCGAGCCACGGGATCCATCGTCCAGCCATGGGCACGTCCCGTGGCACGGGCGGCGGAGACGGTACGGGCGGCGCGGTGCGCGGCGCGATGCGACTCAGCTGCGCGACGAGGGCGATGACGACTGCGGCAACGACAGCGAATCGATGACGCGCGCGGCCTCGGTGCCGATCAGCTCGGCGACCGGGCGCCGGCCAGCGACGCCGGTCTCGAGGTCGTGCCAGAAGGCGATCTCGGTCTCGCCGAAGCGCCAGCAGAGCAGGATCTCCTCGCCGTTTCGACGCGCCAGCCAGTCGACCAGGCCGGTGTCGAGATCCTTGATCGTGCCGCCGAGATCGGCGACTGCGGCGAGCTCCTCGTTGAGCATCTCGATCATCGACTTGAAGGCGGCGCGGTCGCGCGTGACCTCGCGGCTCGCGCCCGGGACGAGGATCTCGAAGTCCGAACGATCCGGCGCAGCATCGGCCAGCTCGAGCCGGCGGTAGATCGGCTTGAGCTGCGCGCGAAGCTGCAGAACCCGGCCGAACGCCTCGCGCACCCGCGGCAAAAGAGCGTTCACTTCAGGAACCGAGTAGTAGCGGGTGCTCATGACGTTTTCACTCTACGCTCTACAGCAGGAGCGCAGCGTGCGCAAGCTGGCCGCGCCGCGTTGCGAACGCAACGCGTCAGACAGTCGCTCGAGCATGGCCTGATCCTGGGGGCCAGGAGCCGCACCCGCGAGCCAGGCGAGCAGCGCCGCGGTGCAGATCGTCATGCGGACGGCGCCGGGCGGAGCCTCGTCGGGCGCGAGCAGGAGCTGCTCGAGCAAGCTCGCGAGATCGGCGGCGGTCTCGACCGTGGGCAGCGCGCCCGCGGGCCCGAGCGCGCCGAATCCGCCGTCGAACGTGAGCGGCGCGGCGGGCGCGGCGTCGGCGCTCTCGACGTGGCTCTCGTCGTTGGCGGCGCTGCCTTCCGTCTGATCGTCACGGACGAGCGACACGCGCGTCGGCTTGTCGGGCGCGATCTCGGGCACGCCGCCGGGAGCCTGCACGATGGCTGCGCGCAGCGCGCCGAGCGCGCGCGCGGCGCCCGCGACCGGCGCGTGGTACGGGCCGTGGAAGATGCCCACGGCGACCCGGCGTGCGCCCGCGGGATCGAGCAGCTTCACCGCCGTGTTCACGCAGGTGCGTACGCCCAGCCGCTCGCGCAGCGCGAGCAGCCCGGCCGCGTCGGGGAGCCAGGCGTTGAGATCGAGGATGCCCACGCCCGCCTCGCCCAGGCAGCGCGCGACCACCTTTGTGGGCGCGTGCGCGTCGAGGCCGAGCGCGGCGAAGACGTCGTCGAGATCGTGGCGCGCGAAGCGGCCGCCGAACGTGCCGCGGATGAGCACCCGCGCGCCGGTGACCGCGGCGACCAGGCACGCCGCCGCCAGCATCACCGACGGACGGCCCGCGCGGCCGTCGCCGTGTAGATCGACGTCGACGAGCGGCCGGTCCGGCTCGGCGCGCGGCCAGTCGACCGGCGCGGCGGCGGCACGCATGGCCTCGACGAACCCGGCCAACTCCTCGGGCGACTCGCCCTTCATGCGCATGGCCATGAGGAAGCCGCCCGCCTGCACCGGGTCGGCGTCGCCGGCGAGCAGCGCGCGCATCACCTCGCGCGCCTCGTCGCGGGGGAGATCCTTCGCCAGGCGCGGGCCGCGTCCGACGTGCTTGATGAGAGCGGGCAGGTCGCGCACAGTGTCCTCGTGAGCTCGGAGCCGTCGGGGTCGTCGCCATCGTCGGCGAGTGGGTCGTCGCCGTCGGCGACACAAGCGCAGCATACGCGATCGGCGTCCGCGGCGTCGCTCGCCGGTCGCGTCGCGCTGGTGACCGGCGCGGGTCGGCGGGTCGGGCGCGCGATCGCGCTCGAGCTGGGCGCGCGCGGCGCCGCGGTGGTGGTGCACTACCGACGCGCGCGCGCCGAGGCCGACGCAGTCGTGGCCGAGCTCGAGCGGGGCGGCGGCGCGGCGCTCGCGATCGCCGCCGGGCTCGCCGGCGCGGCGGCGGGCCGCCGGCTGA
>JBKJOI010000459.1:0-4293 GCA_046595695.1 Haliangiales bacterium
GAGTCAGCGGGTTGTCGTCGGGAGCGGCAGGGTCGGCCATGGGCGCGTGGGCATTTTATCCCAGCGCGGCGACCTCGGGGGGTTCAGGGTAAGACGCGCCCGATCACGAAGACGTCGGTGCCTCCGGCTCTGGTCAGGTTGACGTCCCCGGCATTCATCGTTCCCGAGAATCCGCCGACCATCACCGTGACGTCGCCGCCGGCGAGAGCGGTCACAGCTTCGTCGCCGGCATTGCCGAACGACAGCGCCTCGAGCGGCGTGTTGGAGGGCGAGATCTTCATCATGAAGACATCCGCGCCAGCCGCGGTGATGGATCGAACGCCGAAGTCGACTGTCGACTTGAAAGTTCCCGACACAACCACATCGCCGTCGTCGGTGATCGCGAGCACGCCGCCGCCGTCTTGCTGGGTTCCACCTACTTGCCGCAGCCACGTCAAAGCGCCACTGGCAGCGTACCTAACGACGAAATCGTCGCCGAGTCCCGCGCTCATCACGACGCCGCTGCCGAAGTCCGTGGATCCGCTGAAGTCCCCGGACATATAGGCTCCACCGTCGTCGGCAAGCCTAATCCCCTTGGGCTTGACAGGCGAGAAGGCGTCCAGGATATGCGTGAGGCGCGACCATCCATAGATGCCGGCGGCCGCGCTGTACACCGCGGCGAATCCCCCCGCCGCGTTCATGGTTGTGCCGCCCCCGAGGTTTGTCGGCCCCGAGAAAACACCCGTGATGGCGACGTTCGCGCCCCGCACGTCGATGGCTATCGCGATCTCATCGCCCGTTCCGCCCAGCTTCTGAGACCATTGCTCCGTACCGTCGAGACCGGAGTACCGGGCCAGGAAGATGTCATTGGAACCGGCACTCGTCAGCAGCCCGCTGCCCAGGTCGGTGGTTCCGCTGAACCGTCCCGTGACGAACAGATCGCCCGATTCGCCAGTAGCCATCGCAAGCGGCTCCTCCGCGCTACTTGCGCCATAGTCTCTTGCCCAGATAAAGGCGCCCGTGGACGATAGTTTCAGCAACACGATGTCGCTTGGGCCGCTTGCGACGAGCGGTCCGGCTCCGAAGTCCACTGAGCCCGAGAAGCTGCCTGCTAGAAGGAGTGCACCGTCGGCATCCGAGCCGATGGCTGCCGTTAGATCCTGGCCCGCACCGCCGAAGCTCTTGGCCCAATCCACGGATCCATCGATTCGAAATCTCGCGACATACAGATCGGTCTGGCCATTGCTGACGAGCGTTTCTGTACCGATGGTCAGCGAGCCACTGAACGAACCGCCGACGTAGACAGCGCCATTCGCCACTGTCGTAACGCCGATCACGTTGTCGTCGCCGACGCCGCCGAACGCGAACGCGAAGTCCACAGGTGGTGCCGCGTCCGCTTCACCGGCATCAGTTCCTCCGTCGAGGAGGCCTGCGTCGGCCGATTCTGCGGGAACGCACTCTCCAGCCAATCCCTCACCGGTGAGGATGCCCCAGCGTTCGGACGGCGGTGGGCACTCAGGATCCGGGAAGCCGCACCAGAGCTGTTCGCTCAGCGGAGACGAACGGCACGTGCCGCGGATGCCTGCTTGGGAGCAATCTTCGGAGGTCTCGCACGAGAGCGTGCCCCGCGTGCGGCAAGCTGAGTTCGAGAGCACGAGGACGGCACCCAGAAGAGACGCGCTGAAGGATCTGACACGATGCGGCATGGAGCCGCGAGTCTACAGCGCAGACCAGCCAGATTGGGCGTGCGCCGGGCGGATCAGAACGGGCAGATGAAGGTCGCGCCCTGGGCCGGGTAATAGAAGATGTCGGTGAAGCACATTTCCTGCTTGCTCGAGTCGCCCCATGTGACGGGGTCCTTGGTCGTGTTCTCGTACGTGCACTCGGTCCTGAGGAAGTCACCGGGCCTGAGCTCGATCATCGGGGTCACGTACTGGAACGTCTGCTCGTCGAAGTCGTAGTCGACGTCCTGGATGACGGTCTCCACGCCGCCGCGGACGATGGTGGACTTGAGGTGGGTGCCGAGCTGGTGCATGTGCGACGAGATCGCGAACACCTGGACCGGCTCGTCGATGATGTTGCTGATGGTGCAGCCGCCAGACTGCGTGACCGTCTGGCCGGCCGGGATGCTGAGCTGCAGCGGGCCCGCGAGGACCATCTCCGCCTCGTGCTCGAGCTCGCTCGGCGGCATGAGCTGCATGAGCGCGCCCGAGTGGCCGGTGAGCGGGGCGTCGCTGGTGTTGAAGAGGTGCAGGTTGATGAGGACCCGCTGCCCGGCGCTCAGCTTGACCGCCACGCCGGGCGGGAAGTCGAACTGCGGCGAGCCCACGCCCGAGCCGTAGATCATGCTCTGGCCGTTCTCGCCCGCCGAGCACTTGTAGGTGCTGTCGGGCGTGCTGCCGTCGTAGACGGTGAGCACGGTGTGGTGCGTGCCCAGCGGGCTGATGGGCTTGAAGGCCTTGATGTACACGTCCTCGGTGATCGTCTTGATGACGCAGAAGTAGCCCTCTTCGTTCGCGGCCAGGTTCCAGTCACCCTCCACGAGCGACAGCCACTCGCCATCATCGGCCGCATCGGGGCCCGGGGCCGCGTCGGCCGTCGGAGCGTCGGCGCCGGCGCCGTCGTCGCCACAGGCAGACACGGACAGCGGAAGCGCGAGCAGCAGAAGCGAGGCCAGGCAAAGCTTGTTCTTCATGGTATGCGACCCTCCGCCGGGCATTGTGGCAGAGGCTTACGCGGTCTGACCAGCCAGTCAGAACGGAATAATGCAGCAGGTGTGTAGGTTGTGGGCGCCTATGCGAGTACATCTTCGGGGGCGATGCGGAGGTGGCCTTCGGGCGCGCCGAACGGCTCGCCCGGCTCGCCCGCCGCGCCTGCCTCGCGCGCCCCACCCGCCGCGCCTGCCCGCCGCGGCGTGAGCCTGACGCCCCAGTCGCCGCCCCAGACCAGCACCGCGGTGCCCGAGCTCGAGTCCTCGATCGTCACAGCGGTCGCGGGCACTGCCGTGCCGCCGTTCTCGGATGACCACCCGACCACGTCGCAATCTACAGCCACATCGCGCTGATCGAACCAGCGCACGGCGCGCACCACGCGCGGCTCGTCCTCGGCCTTGAAGCGCAGCGCGCAGCCGTCCTCGCAGTTCGGGTTGGGGTCGACGAACACGTTGACGAACCTCGGCTCGGCGGATGATTCGCTCACCCGTGGTTCATAGCACGCACCCCGCGCGGGCCCGGTCCCGAGCGCCGCGAGCACCGCGGCCTTGACCAGCCGCACGCGCACGCCTTACGCTAGGCCGGCATGGCCTCTCTCATCGACAACCCACAGCGCGCACGGCAGCTCGCGCGCGCCATCGCATCGGATCTCACCCTCTACCACGAGGCCAAGATCCTCGATGGCATCACGAACGACTCGTTGTTCGTGGTGATGAAGGACGAGGTCGCCGAGGGCCGCGCGCTGTTCAAGAGCCGCGTCACCCCCGAGATCTTCGGCCAGAACATCTACGATCGCGCGATCGTCGACGTGCTCATCAAGTCGAAGGGGCACGTGAAGTCGAAGATCTGGTAGAACGCTCCCCGCCGTGACCACGCCGCACCGCTTCACCGTCGCGGCGGCTGACGCCGGCCAGCGGCTCGATCAGTTTCTCTCCTCGCGCGACCTGCCGCTGTCGCGCTCGCAGCTCAAGCGCCACATCGACGAGGGGCACGTGCAGGTCGCGGGCGCGCCCGCCAAGCCGTCGCGCAAGCTGCGCGTTGGCGACGAGGTCACCTTCGACGAGCCGCCGCCCGTGCCCACCGAGATCGTCGCCCAGGATCTTGGCCTGGTGGTCGTCTTCGAGGACCGCTACCTGATCGCGATCGACAAGCCCGCCGGCCTGGTCGTGCACCCGGCGGCCGGGCACCGCTCGGGCACGCTGGTGAACGCGCTCCTGCACCACTGTACCGATCTGTCAGGCATCGGCGGCGAGCTGCGCCCGGGCATCGTGCACCGCCTGGACCGCGACACCACCGGCGTCATGGTCGCGACCAAGGACGACGCCACCCACGCGGCCATGGCGGCGCTGTTCAAGAAGAAGGACCTGCTCCGCCTCTATCATACGATCGTCTCGCCGGCGCCGCGCGAGGCCGCGGGCGTCATCAAGACGCTCTACGGGCGCCACCCGAAGGACCGCAAGAAGTTCACCTCGCGCGTGCTGGAGGGCAAGCGCGCGGTCACGCACTGGAAGGTGATCGAGCGCTTCGGCGAGCGCGCCGCGCTGCTCGAGTGCCGCCTGGAGACCGGACGCACGCACCAGATCCGCGTGCACCTGGCCGAGCA
>JBKJOI010000626.1:0-4310 GCA_046595695.1 Haliangiales bacterium
ACTCGCCCTCGGCGACGCCCGCGCCGCGCGCGCGCTTGACGGCCTCGGCCACCTCGCGCGCGAACACGCCGAACGCCCGGCCGCCGCCCGCGACGACCTTGCGGCCGAGCAGGTCGAGGCCCTGGATGCCCGTCGTGCCCTCGTGGATGCTGTTGAGCTTCTGGTCGCGCAGCCAGGCCTCGGGCAGGTACTCGCTCGAGTAGCCGTAGCCGCCGTGGATCTGCACCGCGAGCGCGTTGGACTCGAAGCCGCGCTCGGCGGGGAAGCTCTTGGCCACCGGCGTCAGCAGGTCGAGCAGGAGCTGTGCGCGCTGGCGCTCGGCGGCGTCCTCGGCGTGCGCGGCGAGGTCGGCGAACGTGGCCGTGCGCACCAGCAGCGCCAGGCCGCCCTCGACGATGGCCTTCTGCCGCAGCAGCATGCGGCGGACGTCGGCGTGCTCGACCAGCGGCACCTGCGGCGTGGCGGGATCCTTGGCCGCGACCGGCCGGCCCTGCGGGCGCGCGCGCGCGTAGGCGAGCGACTCGTGGTACGCGACCGACGCGGTGGCCACGCCGTTCACGCCGACCATGATGCGCGCCTCGTTCATCATCTGGAACATGTAGCCGATGCCGCGGTGCGGCTCGCCGACCAGCCAGCCGTGACAGTCGCCGCGCTCGCCGTACGCCAGCGCCAGGCTGGGCAGCGCGCGCCAGCCAATCTTGTGGATGAGCCCGGTGACGCTGACGTCGTTGTCGACGAGCTTGCCGTGCTCGACGCGGCGCTTGGGCACCGCGAACAGCGACACGCCCTTGATGCCGGCGGGCGCGCCGCGCAGCCGCGCCAGCGTCATGTGCACGATGTTGTCGGTGAGATCGTGATCGCCGCCGGAGATGAAGATCTTGCTGCCGGCGAGCAGATAGTGACCCCCTTCCACAGGCGTCGCGGTGGTCTGCACGTCGGAGAGGCTCGAGCCCGCCTGCGGCTCGGTGAGCGCCATGGTGCCGGTGAAGCGGCCCTCGTACATGGGCTGCATGTAGTCGCGCTTGAGGCGCTCGTCGCCGAACGCCTCGATGAGGTGCGCCGCGCCCGCGGTGAGCCCAACGTAGCCATAGACCGACAGGTTGCCGGCCATCAGGTAGGCCGACGCCAAGGTCGCGATCACCAGCGGCAGCTGCTGGCCGCCGACCTCGTGCGGACGCGTCGCCGAGGCCAGGCCGAGCTCGCAGAGCTTCGGGTAGATGCTCTTCAGGCGCTCGTGCACGAGCACGCGGCCGTCGCTCAGCCGCGGCGGTTGCTCGTCGAGCGGGCGGTACGACGGGTAGAGCACGTCGCGGGCGAAGCGACGCGCGCTGTCGAGCACGAGATCGAAGGTCTCGCGCCCGTGCTCGGCGAAGTACGGCAGGCGGCACAGGCGCGTGGCGTCGAACACCTGGTAGAGCAGGAACTCGACGTCACGATCGTCGACGAGCGGATTCGCGGCGGCCGGCGGCATGCGCGGAGCATACGCCGTTCGTGTCCGTCACCCGCCGCCTTCGAGCGGGTAGACGACGAGGATCGCCACGTCCCAGATGAGGTGCATCCACAGCGCGCCGCCGAGCCCCAGGCGGGTCGCGCGGGCGAGGCCCCAGACCAGGCCGCACGCGCCCGCGACCAGCACCAGCACCGGCGAGCCCAGCGGCGCGAGCACGATCGCGTAGGCGAGCGCGCCCAGCGGCACGCCCGCGCGGGCACCGATGCGCGCGACCAGGACACCCTGGATGAGCCCGCGCCAGACCAGCTCCTCGCCGACCACGACCGCCCACAGCAGCAGCGCCCGCGCCGGGGACACCGGGCCGAGGGCGTCATACAGGGAGCGCGTCTGCCGCGCGACCTCGGGCAGCGCGCGCGCGAGCGTGGGATAGATCGCGAGCGTGACGCTGGCCATGGCCAGACCGATGAGCGTACCGAGCAGCAGCTGGCGCGGGGCGAGCTGCAGCTCGCGCCGCTCCGCGGGCGCGCGCCATGCGACCAGCGCGCCCAGCAGCAAAGCCGCGCTGGCCATGCCGAGCCAGATGGCGCCGCGACCCGCGACCAGCGTGGCGACGATCCAGCCGAGGCCGCAGACGAGCGCGAGCCCCTGGCGCGCGTTCACGTCAGGCGCCTTCGCTGACGCAGGCTGGTGAGCTGCCGCTCGATCGCGCCCCACACCCCCGGCACGCGCTCGAGGCGCGCAGCGGCCGCGAGCGCATCGGCGGCCGCGGCCACGAAGGGGATGCGCTCGGGGTGGCCGATGAGGCGCCAGTAGGTGTCATCGTGCGCGAGCAGATCCTCGGTCAGGCCGGTGACGATCTCGCGCGCCACCGACCAGCGCGCGCGGGTCACGAAGCGCACCCACAAGGACGACAGCCGGGGCGTCAGGATGGGTACCTCGAGCATGCGCGGCGGGCGCAGACCCATGGCCAGCGCGGTGGCCTCGAGGATCTCGCGGCCGGACAGTACGTCGGGGCCGGGCACGTCGAAGCAGCGACTGTGCGGCGCGGGCAGGGTGAGCCCGCCCACGAGCGCCGCGACCACGTCGTCGATCGCGACCGGCTCGGTGCGCGAGCGCAGCCAGCGCGGCAGCACCATGACCGGGAGCCGCGCGACCAGGTCGCGCACGATCAGCCAGCTCAGGCTGCCGTGGCCCACGATCATGCTGGCGCGCAGCTCGAGGGTGGGCACGCGCCCGGCGCGCAACAGCTCACCGACGGCGAGCCGGCTGCGCAGGTGCTTCGAGGCGTGCTCGCGCGGCGCCACGCCGCCGAGATAGATGATGCGCTCGACGCCGGCACGCTCGGCGGCGCGGGCGAAGCGGGCGGCGTCCTCGAGCTCGCGCTGCTCGTAGCCGCGGTGCCCATCGGCCATGCCGTGGACCAGGAAGTACGCGGCGTCGCAGCCCTCGAGCGCGGCGCCCAGCCGGGCCTCGTCGGCGAGGTCGGCCTCGAACCACTCGGCGTGCGCGTCCTGGGCACGCGCGCGGGTGGCGTCACGGGTGAGGCAGCGCACGCGGTGGCCGGCGGCCCGCAGCGTCGGGTGCAGATGACTTCCGACGAACCCGGTCGCTCCGGTAAGCAGCACGCGCATGCTGGTCACCGTACTGTGATGCCGCGCCAGACCGTGTGATGTTTGTGCTGCTGGTCAGCCGCGAACTTTCGGCTCACCATGAAGCCATGGCGACCAGGACCGAGATGGAACGGTATCGTCAGGAACGCTCGAAGCCGGGACTGCCCAAGAAGCCTCGGCGCGCCCATCGGGACGGTGCGGTGGACCAGCCGCACAATCTCTCGCAGCACGCGGCGCGCAACGCTTCGTACGCATTCGAGATCTCCGCGGCGGCACGTCCGTCGCGCAAGTCGACACGCAAGTCGAAGAACCGGCAGAAGCCGGACAGCGCGCTGCAGCTGCGCCAGACCCGGCGCACGACGCTGGGCGAACGCAGCCGCGGGCACAGTCAGAAGCACTAGCGGCGGGTCTGCGGCATCAGCGGAGCGGATCTTCGACCTGCGCAGGTCGCGCCGTGCTATCTGTCGCCGTTCATGGCCACGGCGCTGGGCTTCGACTTCGGCACCACCAACAGCGCCATGGGCCTCGCCGATGGCGACCGTGCCGCGCGCGTCACGCGCACCTTCCGCTCGGTGCTCTACTTCGATCCCGACGAGCGCGGCAAGGACCGGCGCCCGCTCGCCGTGGCCGGGCCCAACGCCATCGAGCGCTACCTGGCCGGCGACGGCAGCGGCCGGCTGATCCAGTCGTTGAAGTCGTTCCTGGCCAGCCGGCAGTTCCGCGCCACCAGCGTGTTCGGCGTCACCTACACGCTCGAAGACCTCATCGCCCTCATCGTGCGCGACCTGCGCGCACAGGCCCAGGAGGAGCTCGGCGCCGAGCTGCCCAGCCACGTCGTGGTCGGGCGGCCGGTGCGCTTCGCCGGCGAGGAGACCGACCAGGACTACGCGCTCGGCCGCCTGCGCAACGCGCTCGTCGCCGGCGGCTTCGCGACCGTCGACTTCGAATACGAGCCGGTCGCCGCCGCGTACCACTACGAGCGCAGCCTGGATCACGACGAGCTCGTGCTCATCGCCGACTTCGGCGGCGGCACCAGCGACTTCTGCCTGGTCCGCGTCGGCCCCGAGGCGCGCCAGAAGAGCCACGCCGGCGGCGCCACCGTCACCGATCGCATCCTGGGCACCGAGGGTGTCGCGCTCGCCGGTGACTCCTTCGACGCACGCATCCTGCAGAAGCGGGTCGCGCCCTCGCTGGGCAAGGGCACGACCTACGAGTCGCACGGCAAGGACATGCCGGTGCCACCGTGGCTG
>JBKJOI010000673.1:0-9703 GCA_046595695.1 Haliangiales bacterium
ACCTTGGCGTTCAGCCGGAAGGCGATCGTATGCAGCACCTCCGCCGAGTCGTTGCTGAGGTGACGGATGGTGAGCATGGTGTGGTCGTTGGTGACGTCGAGCGCCTCGTCGGTGTCCTCGGCGGTGAGCCGCGGCAGCGTCCGGCGCAGGCTCGCCTCCGCCTCCTCGAAGAGCCGCCAGGTCGAGGCGAACGTGCCGTACTGGAGGACCAGCGCGGCGAGGGCGGCGAGGCCGGCCTGCTGCGGCGGCTCGTGCGCGGCGCCGACCGCGAACACCAGGCGGGTCGTGACCAGCGGCAGCAGCGAGCTGGCCGGCTGCAGGATCACGGTGAGCCCGTTGGGCAGGGTGAAGCGGCGCGCCGGCAGCTCGCGCTCCTGCGCAGGCAGGGACAGGCGGCCACTGGCCTCGCTGGCCTCGACGTCGATGCCATCCTGCTGCTCGGGCGCGGCGCCCGTGAACGCCACCGAGGCGCGCTTCAGGCCGGTCACTCGCTGCTTCGCGGGGCGGAACAGCACGCGCAGCGCCAGCGGCCTGGCGAGCAGTTCGCCCGCCGCCGTCATGCGCTGCCACTGCACCAGCCGGTCGCCGGTGTGCTCGATCTCCTGACCGAACCGGCGCTCGGGCGCGAAGTGCAGGTAGTCGGCGATCAGGTCGGAGCGCTGCGTCAACGACTCGAGCGTGAACAGGGAGCGCATCACGAAGCGCTGGCGCAGCTCACCGCCCAGGTCGGCCTTGCGGTTGCCGTTCAAGAGCAGTCGCCCAGGCAGGTCGGCGAGCAACTGGTCGAGCGCCTCCTCGATGTGGCCGAGCGAGCTCTCGTCGTCGAGCTCGACGCCGATCACGACGGCGCGCGCGCGCGGCCCGCCCACCATCGAGACGAAGGTCTGCTTGGCGGCGGCGTCGCCGCGGAACTTTTCGTCGACCGCCTCGGCGAGGCGCTCGCTGGCGAGCTCGATCTCGGGGCCGAGGTCCTCGAAGCGCGCGGGCACCGGGAACGCCCAGATCACCATCGGATCGTCGAGGGCGGCCTCGCGCGTCACCCGGCCGGGGCGCAGCGCCATCGCGGGCAGCATGGGGTGCGGCTTCGCCGGCCGGTCGGGGAGGGTGGCGAGCTCGCGGCGCAGCGCGGCCTCGGCAGCGTCGGGATCGAGCTTGCCGGCGACCACGACGATGAGCCGGGAAGGCGTGTAGTGGTCCTGGACGAACTGGCAGGCGTCGGCGAGCGAGATCGAGGCGACCTCGGCGTCGCTGCCGCCGACGCCGCGCGCGTACGGGTGGGTGGCGCCGAAGACGAGCTCGTGCACCTGGTGGCGCAGCGAGGCGGCGTCGTCGGCGCCGCGCTCGCGCAGCTCGTTGCGCACGACCCCGCGCTCGCGCGCGAAGCCGGCCTCGTCGATGCCCGCGCAGCCGGTCCGGAAGCGCGCCGCCTCGAGCGCGATCACCGCCTCGAGCGCGCCGGGCAGCGCCAGGTTCTGGTAGTGGGTCGCGTCCTCGCTGGTGTACGCGTTGTGGGCCACGGTGGCGCGCCGCACCAGGCTGCCCAGGCGCGGCGTCGCGCCGCCGCCGGGGCGCTGCTGGAACATGAGGTGCTCGACCAGGTGCGCGAGCCCGCGCTTGCCCACGGGATCGTCGGCGGCGCCGACGTCGACGCGGACGTCGATCTCGACCAGCGTGGCGGTCGGGTCGGGCATGATCACCCAGCGCACGCCGTTGGCGTCGAGCTCGCCGGCCACGGTCGGCAGGTTGAACGTGATCTTCTGGCTGACGCGCGGCCACTTCTCGCTCCACTGCCAGCGGCGTGCGTCGTCGCCGCCGCACGCCGCGAGCGCGAGCGCGGGCGCGAGCGCGAGCGCCAGCACCAGCACGAGCGCGCAGGCGGAGCGTCCGGGCCCGCGCATCAGAATGACCCCACGAGCCGTAGGCCCAGGCCGCCGCCTGCGAAGTTGGGCGCGAGCGTGAGCTGGCCGGGCACCGGCACGAGCGACACATCGACGACGCCCAGACTGCCGCGCAGCTTGCGGTTGTGCTGCCAGGCGATGCGCTTGGCCTGGCCGACGGTCACCGGATCGGGCCGCAGCCAGTACCACGTCGAGCCGAAGACGACGGCGCCCAGCACGCACACCAGCGCGCCGGTCGACTCCTGGCGGGCGGCGTCGTGCTCGGCCTGGCGCCTGCATTCCCGGTTATCGGCGGTGTGCAGCCCGAAACCGGTGCAGGCCGCTTCCTCGGCGGTCGCGGCCGCGTACAGCCCGAGCCCGAAGGCCAGCGAGCCGCCGATGAGCAGCGTCCAGCGTACGGTCGAGCGCAGGCGGTAGCGGCTGGCGAGGTCGGGGCGGTCCATCGCCAGGTAGAGATCGGCGCCCGCAAGCGCGCTGCTACCGCCGCCCAGGAAGCCGCGCGGACGGGACGACGTGGCGTCGATCGTGATGCGCTGCGAGTCGTACTCGGCGCGCGGCGTGCCGCCCGAGGTGAGCTCCTGGTCCTCGCCGGCGGGGAGGGCGTTAACGACCTCGTCGAGCTCGGCCTCGGCGCGCGGGTCGACCGGGATCGTGGAGGCGGGCGCGGGTGCGGGCGCGGCGAACGGGTCGACGATCTTCGCGGCATCGTCGGCGCGTGCGAGCGACGCGGGCGCGGCCAGCACGAGCGCGAGCCAGGCGGCGAGGCCTCGTCGGAGCGGTGACATCACGTCACGACGGTTACCACGACGCGTCGCGTCAGTTGCGCCCGAAGAAGCGGTACCGGTCCGTGGATGTGTCGTCGGGCACATAGAAGGCGACCGCGAACGGGGCGAGCTCGACGCGCGCCGTGCCGGCGGCCAGCCGCGTGGGCGGCGCCAGGCCGCGCGCATCGACCAGCGGCAGCGCGTCGAGCAGCGCTGACGAGGGCAGGAACAGGCGCGCGGCCAGCGGCGCGGGCGAGGCGTTCGCGACCACCACGACGACGTCCTCGGGTCGCGCGCCGGTGCGCGCGAACACCAGCGCGGCGGGCGCGTCGGGCTGCGGCATGGCCAGGTAGCCGCCCGCGAGCAGCGCGGGGTGGGCGCGGCGCAGCGCCGCCAGCGCGCGCACGTCGGCGAGCGCGGCGTGATCCCAGGCGCGCTCGTCCCAGCTCATGGGGGCGCGGTTCTCGGGGTCACCTGTGCCGTGGAGGCCGATCTCGTCGCCATAGTAGATGTGCGGCACGCCGGGCAGCGCAAAGGCGAGCGCGCGCGCCAGTCCGCGCGCGTCGGCCGCCGGGATGGCCGAGGCCAGGCGCGCGGTGTCGTGGCTCGCCAGCACGTTCCACGAGCGCAGGAGCGCCGCGGGGCGCCAGCGCGCGGCCATGCGCGCCAGGTGCTCGCTCGCCGCCGGCGCCGAGACCTCGCCGCGCGCGAGCCCGAGCACCAGCTCGCGGAACCAGTAGTTCATCGCGCCGTCGAGGCGGCCCTCGGCGACGAAGTCCTCGGCCCAGGCCATGACCTCGCCGATCACGCCGTCCACGGCGCCCGCGGCGCGCCCGGCCGCGGCAGCGCGCGCGCACACCGCGAAGCCGAGATCGTTGGCGCAGTCCAGGCGAAAGCCGGTGGCGCCGCGCGCGATCCAGCGCGGCAACACGCCGTCGGGCGCGTCGAAGAGGGCGGCCAGCACGCCGGGGTGATCGAGCGCGAGCTCGGGCAGCCAGCCCATGCCGCGCCAGCACGCGTAGCGATCGGCGTGGCGCTCGAAGCGGAAGAAGGCGGCGCGCGGGTCGCCCTCGGCCGCGCAGGCGGCGCGGAACCAGTCGTGGCCCTCGCCGACGTGGTTGAACACGCCGTCGAGCACGAGGCCCAGGCCGCGAGCGCGGCAGGCGTCGGCGAGGCGCGCGAACGCGGCGTCGCCGCCCAGGCGCTCGTCGACCGCGTCGAAGCTGGTGGTGTCGTACTTGTGGTTGGAGGGCGCGCAGAAGACCGGGGTCAGATAGAGCGCGTCGGCGCCGAGGCCGACGATGTGATCGAGCCGCGCGGTCACGCCGTCGAGCGTGCCGCCGGCGTGGTGTCGCCACGGGTCGACGCCGGGCGGCGGCGCGGCCAGCTCGCGGCCGCCGTCACCGGCGAAGCGATCGATGAACACCTGGTAGACGAGCGTGCGCGGCGGGGCGATCACGGCGCCTCGCTCGCGGCGGCGGGCTGGAAGAGCTCGATCGTCGCGGCCTCGCCGCCGACGAGCAGCACGCTGTCGTTCGCGAGCGTGATCGCGGACGCGCGGACGCGCGGCCCCGCGAGCGGCACGGTACCGAGCGATTCGAGGGTGGTCGCGTCGAAGACCTCGGCGGTCGCACGCGGATCTTCGCTGCCGCCTACCCCGTCGCCGCCGGCCACGATGAGCCGGTTGCCCGCGACCGCCACAGCGGGAGAACTCCGGGCGGTGGCGAGGAAGACGGGCAGCACGAAGGGCACGCCGCTGGCGTCGACCCCGATGGCATCGCGGGCGTCCATGCCGTCGGTGCTGCCGCCGACGAGGAGCACGCGGCCGTCGGGCAGGCGGACCGCGCCGTGGCCGCCCCGCCCGGGCAGCACGGGGTCGTAGCCGGCGCCGTCGGCGTCGACGAGGAAGCAACCCAGGGCGCCGGCGACGAGCACGCGACCGTCGAGGAGCGCGGTGGCGGTCGTGGCGCCGTCCCCGACTGACGCGTCGGTGGTCGCGTGCGTGACCGCGCCGGTCAACGGATCGATGATCGGCAGCTGCGCCGCCGCGACCGCGTAGCGCCCATCGCCGAGCTGCGCGGCCTGCCCACCCGCGGGCGCGAGCGTCGGATCGCCGGGCAGGTCGCGGTACGAGCCGGCGGGCGCGACGTTGGTGTCGAAGATCCACAGCTCACCCTCGGTGGGCGAGTCGGTGACGTCCCAGCCGCCGAACAGGAAGACCAGGCCGCTGTCGAGCGCGACCACGGTCTGGTGCGCGCGCGCCGCCGGCAGGTCCGCGCCGAGCTGCAGGGTGTGGCTGTACACGTTGTAGATGCGGACGTCGCGCGTGACCCGCCGGCCTTCGGCCTCACCGCCGGCGAGGATCGCCCCGTACGGCAGCGCGGCCGCCGCGAGCCACTGGTGCGGCTCGTCGAGCGAGACCGGCGCCTCGGCGAACGCGTCGGGCGGCGACACGTAGAGCGTGAACTGATCCTCGTAGCCGTTCAGCGGCAGGGGCGCGGAGCGGCCGATGGCGACCACGGCGCCCGCCGCGTCGAGCGCCTCGAAGCTGATGCGGCCGGCGCCGCCGCGCGCGCCGAGCTCGAGGGCGAGCGTGAACGAGCCGTCGGCCGCGACCGGCGCCTCGCGCACCTCGTGCGGCGCCTCCAAGGTCAGGCGCACGCGCGTCGTGCCCTCGGGCAGGCGCGTCTGGCCGGGCGGGAAGGCGAGCTGGAAGTAGAGCGTCGCGGTGGTGTCGCAGGCGGCGAGCGCGGCCACGGCGAGCGCGCACGCGGCGAGCCGGATCGCCGCGACGGTCGAGCGTCCGCGCAGGCTACGCAAGCGCCGCCTCCAGCTGCGCGATGGTCGCGCCGTCGACGCGCACGGTCTTGCGCCGCGACGCCTCGCCCGAGACGACGGTCACCGCGCGGCGCGGCACGCCCAGCGCGCGCGCCACGCACTCGACGACCGCGGCGTTGGCCTCGCCGTCCACGGGCGGCGCGGTCACCGCGATCTTGATGCGTTCGCCGACCAGCGGTCCGAGCCGGGCGCGCGACGCGCGCGGCGTCACCAGCGCGTCGAAGACGATGCCGCCGGCGTCGGCGCGAACGGGGAGGGCCATGACGTGCCGAGCATAGACTACTCGGGGTGCCCGAGGAGCAGGACGGGCGTGGCGCCGGTGCACACGTGGGTGAACGCGGGCGCGCCGCGGTAGCTGGCGGCGTCGTCGGTGCGCGGCACCAGCTCGGCCTGCAGGCCGATCCGATCGCCGACCCGCGCCGCGACGCGATCGAGGCGCGCGAGCACGTCGGGGTGGGGGACCTCGACGGCCACGCGCTGGGTGCGGCCGCCCAGGTCGACGAGCCGCACGCGCCCGGCCGGCGCGGCGACGATGCGCCCGTCGTCGAGCGTGATGGTGAACCCGGCGGTCAGGCCGAGGCGCGCGATCACCAGGCCGCGCTCGGGCGCCCAGACCGGGCGGATGAGCCGCTCCCAGGCGACCTCGGCGGCGGCGGCCGAGCGGCGCGCGCCCGCGATGATGCGACCGGGCAGGGCCGCGCACTCGGGCAGGCCGGCGAGCGGATCCACGGCGAGCCCGATGGGCGCGGCGGCGACCGCGCGGCGCAGGCTGACGGCGCGGAACCAGTCGCGCGCCATCAGGCCGCCGGCGGCGGGGACGGTCAGGCTGAACAGCGCGAGCTCGGGCAACGTGCTGAGCGCGGCCACCGCGGTCACGATGCCGCCGACGATGGTCATGCCCGCGGCCGCCCAGATCGACGGGTTCGGCTCGAGCGCGGGCGCCTGCGCCTCGAGCTTCGCGACGTCGAGGAGCGCGCGGATGGTCTCGTCGCCGTGCCAGCCGCGCGCCGCGTCGACGTGGCAGGCCTCGCCGGGCGCCAGGACGCTGCGGCAGACCAGGCAGAGCCCACCGCTCGCGAGCGGTGTCTCGGCCTGCCACTCGCTGATCCAGTGCTCCATCATGGCGAGTGGAGCTTAGACGACTCGAGGCGCGAGCTGGCTTCGGCGCGAGTGGCAGGACCTAACGGGAAGCGACAGACCCGCGCAGGGTCAGATGCTCTCGAGGAAGGCGAGCAGATCGTCGAGGTCGCCGTTGCTCAAGTTGGACGTGCCGCCGTGGCGGTCGCCGCCGCAGGTGAAGCGGTCGCGCAGGGTGGTGGCGCAGCCGTCGTGCAGGAAGGGCGCGCGTGCGCCCACGCCGACCAGGCTGGGTACCTTGAACGGGCCGCCGGTGCCGACGTCGAAGCGCTGGTTGTTGGTGAAGATCGGGCCGGCGTGGCAGGTGGCGCAACCGACCTCGATCGAGTTGAACAGGCTGCGGCCGCGCGCGACCGCGAGCGGATCGGCGCCGGTGGCGGGCGCCGGTGAGGGCAGCCGGTCGAGCCACTTGCCCAGCGCCGTGACCTGCCACGTCTGCAGCGGCTGACCGCCCATGCGCCCGACGAAGACCTCGGTCATGAGCCGGCCGAGGTCGGTCATGTCGCCGTCCCAGTGGTAGGGCGCGCGCGCCAGGATGTTGCCGCCGACCTGCTGGGTGCGGCGCAGCCCGAGATCCTTGAACTCCCAGACCAGGCCGTCCTCGCGGCCCTCGGGGTGGCACGACGCGCAGGCGATGCCGGCGCCGGTCAGCTGGTGAAAAACCTCGCGGCCGGGATCGTAGCCGTACTCGCCGGGCAGCAGCACCGACCACGAGTCGCCGGAGAACGGCAGCGCGTACTGGCTGATGATGAGCTCGTCGGCGTAGAACACGATCAGGTTGCCGTCGGGCGTGAACGCGACCGAGGTGGGGATCCCGCGGCCCTCGCTGGCGGTGAGCTCGTCTTCGGGCGGCAGGTTGCACGGATCGGTGTCGCCGCCCGCGAGCATGCTGGCGCGCACCACGCGCACCGACCGGTCGCCGGCCATGGCGAAGGCCAGGCTCTGGCCATTGGGCGAGACCGCCAGATCGACCGGCAGCGCCGAGAACAGCAACGTCCGCCCGGCCACCGGGGTGCGGCCGGGGCCGAACGCGGTGACCGTGGGCTCGATCGGCGTGCCGCACATGTCGCCGCCGTAACCGCCCGGGCTGGTCGAGAGCGGCGCGAGGCGCGCGCGCTGGTGCGCGACCACGATGCCGCTGCCGTCGGGCAGCGCGGCGGCGCGCCAGGCCACCGCGGGGCGCGCGCTGACCTGCGTGATCTCACCGGTGTCGGGCGAGAACGCTGAGCGCTGCACGCTGGGCGGCAGCTCGCGCGCGATCACGCCGCCGACGGCGTCGATGGTGAGCACCTCGGCGGTCTTGAAGCGCGTGACCATGAGCTTGTCGCCGACGACCACGACGTCGCGCAGGTCGCGGTCGAGCCGGACGGTGCGGGTCGCAGCGCCGCCGCCGGCGAGCAGGGTGACCAGCTCACCGCCCGCGCAGGCGACGTGGATCTGATTGCCGCTCGCCTGCCAGGCGAGCCCGCGCGGCTCGGCGCACACGTCGCGACGCAGCAGCACCGGCCCCTTGGGCCCGGCGAGCGTGACGATCGCGCCGGCGCGCCGCAGCGCGATGTGGATGCGCCCAGAGCCGTCCTCGACGACGCGGCCGGGCTCGTCCAGGGCCTGGAGGGCGAGGTCGGCGACCACCTCGTGGGTGGCCAGGTCGACGGTGACGACGCGATCGCGATCGGGGTCGGCGGCGACCGCGAAGGCGCCGTCGCGCGTGACCAGCAGCGTGCCGCCCGACACCGGCGCGCCCCAGGGCTCGCGCTCGCCGGTTGGCTCCGGCTCGGGCAGCGGTGTGTCGTCCGGGCCCTCGTCCCCCAGGGTGCAGCCCAGCACCTGTCCGCCCATGAGTGTCCCGAGAAGAAGGGTCCCGATGAACTTTCGCATGCTGCACCTCCGCGTTGACGGCCCGCCGCGAGCTCGAACGGAAGCAATTGTCATTCCCCACGCAAGCGAGCGCAACCGCTGTGATGGCTGCCAACCGGGTGGGCGGACCTAGATCACACTGAGGCGTACATGGGCGACGTTGTGGGTTCGCCGCTAGGGCTTGCCGCTGTCGGGCTTCTCGACGAACGCCTGGCCCAGCTCGCGCGACCGCTTGGTCGCGGCCTCGACCGCGTCCATGAGCGTGGTGCGCATGCCGCCCGCCTCGAGGGTGTGCAATCCGGCGATCGCGGTGCCGCCCGGCGAGGTGACCATGTCCTTGAGCTTGCCTGGGTGCTCGTTGGTCTCGAGGAGCAGCTTGGCGGAGCCCAGCACGGTCTGCGCGGCCAGTTGCTGCGAGATGCGCCGCGACAGGCCGACCTTCACGCCGGCGTCGGCGAGCGCCTCGAGCATGAGGAAGACGTAGGCCGGCCCCGAGCCGGACAGGCCGGTGACCGCGTCGAGCTGCGACTCGTCGAGCACCACCGAGATGCCCACCGCGTCGAAGATCTGCTTGGCCAGCGCCTCGTCGGCGTCGGTGGCGTGGGTGCCGCGCGCGATCGCGGTGGCGCCCGCGTCGACCAGCGCCGGGGTGTTGGGCATGGTGCGAATCACGCGCGCGCCCGCGGGCAGGCGCGACTCGATCGCCGAGACCGGCACGCCCGCGGCCACCGAGATCACCAGCGTGTCCTTCTTGATCTTGGCGCCCACCTGCTCGAGCACCTTGCGCATGATCTGCGGCTTCACCGACAGCACCAGCACGTCGGAGCGCTCGCACAGCGCCGCGTTGTCGGCGGTGGTCCAGATGCCGTACTTCTTCTGCAGCTCGTCGCGCCGCTCGGCGCGCGGCGCCGAGGCGCCGATGCGCTGGGCCTCGAGATCGCCGCCGCGCAGCAGGCCGCGGATGATCGCCTCGGCCATGTTGCCGGTGCCCAGGAACCCGATGTTGCCGCTCAGCTCAATCTTGGACATCCCGCGCGCCTCCGCTCGCTCTCGAGCTACCCGATGATGAAGTCCTCTTTTTCGACGCCACCCGCCCGATCGAAGCGGTCCAGGCTGCAGCGATCGAAGATCTCGTGGCGCGACCCGCCGGCGAGCCACTCGGCGTAGTAGCGCCCGACCACCGGCGCCATCATGAAGCCGTGACCCATG
>JBKJOI010000864.1:0-3191 GCA_046595695.1 Haliangiales bacterium
GTGGTGGCGGGCGCGGGCGGCGCGAAGGGCGCGAAGGGCGCGAAGGGCGCGAAGGGCGCGAAGGGCGCGAAGAAGAAGTCAGGGTTCGGGAACGGCGGCGTGGCGGGCGACAGCGACAGCGAGCTCCTGCACGTGCCCAAGCCGCTCATCGAGCTGGGCTGGTCGGTGCTCACCTGGAGCCAGAAGAACGTCTACACCCGCTTCTTCGACACCAAGGTCACCGGCAAGGCGTACATGCCCGGCGCGGGGCCGTTCATCGTCGCGGCGAACCACGCGTCGCACCTGGACATGGGGCTCGTGAAGCACGCGCTCGGCGACTGGGGCTCGCGGCTGCGCGCGCTCGCCGCGAAGGACTACTTCTTCGAGGACCGGCTGAAGCGCACCTACTTCGAGACCTTCACCAACCTGGTGCCCATGGATCGGCACGGCTCGCTGCGCGAGTCGCTGCGGCTGGCCTCGCAGGTGCTCGAGGGCGGCGACGTGCTGCTCATCTTCCCCGAGGGCACGCGCAGCCCCGACGGCGTCATGATCGACTTCAAGGCCTCGATCGGCTACCTGGCGCTGGCCAACCACGTCGACGTGGTGCCCATGTATCTGCAGGGCACCTACGCGGCGCTGCCCAAGGGCGCCACGCTGCCGAAGAACCGCGACATCGCGGCGCATATCGGGCCGACGCTCACCTACGAGTACCTGCGCAAGGCCACCGAGGGCCTGCCCAAGAGCGAGCAGTACCGCGAGGCCGCGCGCCTGGTCGAGGTCGCGGTGCGCAAGCTCGGCAAGCTCGAGATGCCGCCGCGGCTGTTGCCCGGTGGCGCAGGCAGCGAAGGCACGACGGAGGCCGACGCATGAGCAAGTCGATCCTGGTCACGGGCGGCACGGGGTTCCTGGGCAAGCACGTGCTGCGCGCGCTGGTCGCCGCAGGTCGTGTCGGCGAGGTGCGCGCGCTGGTGCGAGGCGAGGCGCGCTCGCTCGCCAAGCTCGGCGTCGAGCAGCAAAACGGCGACGTGCTCGACGAGAAGTCGCTCTACCGCGCCATGTCCGGCGTCAAGCAGGTCTACCACCTGGCCGGCCTGGTCTCGCGCGATCGCAAGGACGAGACGCGCATGATGCGCGTGCACGTGGACGGCACGCGCAACGTGCTCGACGCGGCGCGGGCCGCGGGCGTGACCCGCGTCGTGATCGCGTCGTCGTCGGGCACGGTCGCGGTCTCCGCCGATCCCGACGTCGTCTCCAGCGAGGATGCGCCGTTCGCCTACGAGACGGTGAAGGGCTGGCCCTACTACCTCTCGAAGATCTACCAGGAGCAGCTCGCGCTCAAGTACGTCGCCGAGGGGCTGCCGGTGGTCATCCTGAACCCGAGCCTGCTGCTCGGGCCGGGCGACTCGCGCGGCTCGTCGACCGAGGACGTGCGCCGCTTCCTGCAGAAGAAGATCCCGGTCGTGCCCGACGGCGGCGTCAACTTCGTCGACGTGCGCGACGCGGCGGCGGCGTTCCTCGCCGCCATGGAGCGCGGGCGCGTGGGCGAGCGCTACCTGCTCGGCGGGCCCAACTGGGACATGAAGACGTTCTTCGGCCGGCTGTCGCGCCTGGCCAAGGTGCCCGCGCCGCGTCTCGAGATTCCCGCCAAGTGGGCGCGCTGGGGCGCAACCCTCGTCGAGGAGTGGGCCTCCTGGCGCGGCACCGTCGCCTCCCTCGATCGCCAGTCCGTCGAGATGGCCCAACACTTCTGGTACGTCGACTCGGCCAAGGCCGAGCGCGAGCTCGCCTTCGTCTCGCGCGACCCGCAGGAAACGCTGCTCGACACCATCCGCTACCTCCGCAAGCACTTCCTCAACGAGTCCGACCCCTCCTTCGAAGTCACCTGACTCGGGGACAGGATCTACCCCCCTAACCGTCCGGAATACCTACGCTTCTGGCGGTAAACGCATGTTTACCTCTCGTGGCCGTTCCCTGCGCGACTCCTGGGGTAAACACGCGTTTACCGCCAGGACATCAACAAGATCAAATAGATAGAGGGTATGATCCTGTCCCCGATGAGGGTAGGGGATGTCATCGCCGAGCGGTTCGAGATCGAGCGGCTCGCGGGCGCCGGTGGGATGAGCGCGGTCTATCGGGCAGGTGACCGCGTGGGCGGCGGGTCGGTGGCGGTGAAGGTCATCTCGGGCGCGGGCACGCGCGAGGTCGAGCGGTTCGCGCGCGAGGCCAAGGTGCTCGCGGAGCTCCGGCACCCGCGCATCGTGAGGTACATCGCGCACGGCGTGACGCCGAGCGCCGAGCGCTACCTGGCGATGGAGTGGCTCGAGGGCCAGGACCTGGCAGACCGGCTGCGCGCCGGGCCGCTCACGCTCGACGATACGCTGACGCTGGCCGCCGGCATCGCAGGCGCGCTCGCGGCGGCGCACGCGCGCGGTGTGGTGCACCGCGACGTCAAGCCCGGCAACATCTTCCTGCCCGGCGACGACGTGGCGCGCGTGAAGGTTCTCGACTTCGGGCTCGCGCGGCTCGAAGGCGGCACGCGCCGCTTCTCCAAGAGCGGCGTCATGATGGGCACGCCCGGCTACGTCGCGCCCGAGCAGGCGCGCGGCGCGCGTGACGTGGGCCCGGCCGCCGACGTGTTTGCGCTCGGCTGCGTGCTGTTCGAGTGCCTGACCGGGCGCGCCGCGTTCGTCGGCGAGCACATCATGGCGCTGCTCGCGAAGATCCTCCTCGACGAGCCGCCGCGGGTCAGCGAGCTGCTCACCGACGTGCCGCCCGGCGTCGACGAGCTGGTCGCGCGCATGATGGCCAAGGCGCCCGAGGATCGCCCCGAAGACGGCGCGCGGCTCGAGGTCCTGCTCGACGCCCTGCGCGGCGACGGCGCGGAGCAGGCCGCGGCGCGCGCGCAGGCGCCCTCGGGTCGCTACCGCCCGCGCGCGCTCACGCGTGACGAGCGCCGCCTGGTCAGCGTCGTCGTCGCCGGGGGCGCCAGCCTGCCCGACGACGGCACCGCGCCCACGGTCACCGCCGCCGAGTCAGGCCCGTCGCTGTACCAGGTGCGCGCCGCCGTCGAGGCGCTCGGCGTGCGCATGGAACGCCTCGCCGACGGTTCGCTGGTCGCCGCGCTCGAGGGCCGCGGCAACGCCGCCGATCAGGCCGCCGCCGCCGCGCGCTGCGCGCTCGCGCTGCGCGCCGAGCTGCCCGACGTGCCCATG
>JBKJOI010000881.1:0-7117 GCA_046595695.1 Haliangiales bacterium
CGCGTCTCGCCGGCGGCCGGGACCGCGAGCAGCGCGCCGCCGATGCCGCCGAGCACGACCGGGCCGCGATCGCCCACGGAGGCGACCGCGACCTCGCGGCGCCACTTCTGCGCGCCGGTCGCGGTGTCGATGGCATAGAGCGCGCCGTCGCTGGCGCCGACGTAGAGCGTGCCGTCGGGGGCGAGCGCGGCGGTGCGGCCCGCGGCGGGCGGCGAGCGCGCGTACTCGATCCCCGACGAGGCCTTGCCAGCGAGCGGGCGGATCCAGCGCCAGTTGCCCTCCGCGTCGACCGAGTACGCGCTCTGGCCGACGAAGTAGAAGTTGCCCGCCGCGTCGGCGACCGCCGACGAGACGCGCTCGAACGCCGCGCTCGAGCGCCCGCCGAGGTCACGGCCGTCGTCGCGGCTGCGCAGGAACAGCCGCCCGCCCGCGGTGAACGCCACCGAGCGCTCGGTCAGCAGGATCCAGTCGTTGGGCGTGCCGCCGGTGACGCGGGCACGGAACAGCAGGCCGGGAGTCACGCCCGCGAGCGGTGCCGCGAACGGCACGGGCGCGGCCTCGTCCGGCCAGTCGGTCGCGCAGCGGTTCTCGACCGTGCGCGGCGGACCCTGGCACGCCGTGAGCGCGCCCAGCGTGGCGAACGCGGCGAGCGTGACGAGCGCAGCGAGCACCGGCCGCACGGCGCGCCTCATGGCTCGCAGCTCCCGTCCAGCGAGCACGCCAGGTTGTCCAGGATGTACCCGTAGTCGTCCTGGTCGCGCATGTCGACGTCGAGGATGCCGTCGGCGAACGGCTGGAACTGCACCGCGCCGCTGTTTGCATACACCCACGCCGCGCGCAGGTTGTCGTCGTAGCGCACGTCGTACGCGAGCGTCACCGTCCCTTCGAGCAGCGCCCACAGGTTGCGGATGTACGTGCCGCGCGGGAACACCAGCCGCCGGTCGGGCGCGGCCGGGTCGACGTCGTTGCCCTGGCTCAGGCTGATGACGCCGGCGCCGGTCGGGTAGGGCCGCCACGCCAGGTAGAAGCGGCCGTCCTCGGGCAGCGCGCGATCGTAAGGCACGTAGGCGAGCGCCGGGCGACCGTCGGTGAACGGCGCGACGGTGAGCCAGGAGCCGACCGGCAGCCACGCGCCGGCCTGGGCGTCGTGGACGGCGAGCTCGAGCGTGCAGTCGGGCGCGCGCGATACCGCCGCGAACAGCCGCTCGCCCCCGACCAGCGAGCGCCCGAAGCCGCGCGCGAGGCCGGCGCCCGCGCAGGTCTCGAGCGGCGCGCCGTCCAGCCACGACTCGTCGCGGGCCTCCGACCAGGTGCCCGCGGCCAGGTCGTACTCCCAGCGCAGCAGCCGGCCGCTCACGGGCGCGAGCAGGACCAGCTTGGCGCCGGCCGGATCGAGCGCCAGCGCCGGCTCGCCGCCGAGCGCCAGGTCGGCCACGCTCTGCGGCGCGCTCCACGACTCGGCGCCGTCGCCACCGACGGTGAGCACCTGGAAGAACGGCTTGCCGTGGTCGCCCGCGTAGGCCACGCCCAGGTGCGCGACGCCGGCGGCGTCGGTCCAGCCGGCTGCAGCCACGCCGCCCGCGCCCGGCCGTGCGCCGGGCACCGGCCGCGCCGGGTCCGAGCTCTGCGGCGACCACTCGGTGCAGGCCTCGAGCGAGGTGAGCACGCAGCGGTCGAAGCGCGTGTTGTAGCGCGCGATCAGCGCGCCGCCTTCGCCGCCTTCGTCCGGACGCCGCGAGATCAGGTACAGCCGCGGCGCGCTCGCGAGCGGCAACCACGCCAGCGCCGGCTCGCGCGACACCTCGAAGAAGTCGGAGTGCTCGACCGACTGCTCGCAACTCGCCCACGCCCACGTGGTCGCCGCGCGCACCGGGTCGGGATCGATGCGGCCGTTGCGGTTCCAGTCGACCGCGCCGTCGTCGCGCACGAGGTAGTCCCATGGCGAGTACGACAGGTACGCGCGCACGTCCGGGTCGGCGGTGCCCAGGCCGAGCTCCTCGTCCATGCGCGTCGGGTTGAGCACGATGGGCGTGAACGCGCCGCGCGAGAACTGCTTCACCGTGGAGTCATAGGTGAACGCGTAGTTCATCGGGCTGCGGTAGTGCGGCTTGCAGTTGGCCGGGTAAGACGGCGGGTTGCCGCCGTGGTTGATGCCGAAGTTGTGGCCGAGCTCCTGCGCGAGCACGCCCATGCGCACCGCGTCGCCGCCGAAGCAGAAGCCGAAGAGATCGCCGCCGCCGCCCGAGCCGATGGTCGTGGTGACGCCGCGGTGGAACGCGCCGTGGCGCGCGCCGAGCAGCTCGGGGTAGCAGGGGTGCGAGCCGACCGGCAGGCGCGTCGCGCCGCCCCAGTGGCCGTGCAGCGTGGCGCGCGCCGGGTCGGTGGCCGCGACGCCGTTGTCGATGTGCAGCGCGAAGTCGGGCGCGAAGTACGCGGCCAGGCGCGCCGCCGCCGACGAGGACAGCTGGTGCTGATCGAAGCTGTTGTTGGGCCCGCAGTACTCGAGGATCGGGTCGCAGGTCTGCCAGTCGGCCTGGACGAAGATGTCGGGCACGCCGGGATCGGCGCCGTACGCCGGGAAGTCGAGCAGCGGCTCGCCGGGGACGCCGGCGAGCTCGACCGCGTCATCGATGCCGTCGCCGTCGGTGTCCTGGGCGGCGGCGGGCGACGCGAGCGCGACGAGCGCGGTGGCGGCGATCACGAGGCGTGCGGAGCGGGGCGCGAGCAACTGTCGAAGCATACCGCGGCGCCGGCGCCGCGGGGCCGGTCACCAGCGGATGGGCGTGGGAGCGAGCGCGTTCTCGGTGCTGCCGTTGCCGAGCTGGCCGCTGGCGTTACCGCCCCAGCAGAGGACCTCGTGATCGGCGCGGCGGGCGCACGTGGAGGACTCCGCGGCGACGGTCTGCACGACGTCGGAGACGCCCGCGACCACCGTCGGCGTGGCGCGCGGCGTGGTGCTGCCGTCGCCGAGCTGGCCGCTCTCGTTGCCGCCCCAGCAGAGGACCTGGCCGTTGCCGGTCAAGGCGCACACATGGGTGCCGCCGCTGACCTCGAGCGCGTTCGCGACGCCGATGACCGGCGCGAGGTTCGGGCGCGTCGTGCCGACGCCGTCGCCGAGGCCGGTGCCCTCACCCCAGCAGCTGACCGAGCCGCCCTGCAGACGCGCGCAGGCGCCGCTGCCGGTGTCGATCTCCACGGCACCCGCGGAGGCACCTCCTCGAGCGGGCAGGCGGGCAGGCACACGAGCGCCGCGGCCAGCACGAACAGCCGGGTCACCACGCGGCCTCCACCGCACCGAAGAACGTGGTGTCGCGGTAGCCGCCCTCCAGGCGGCGCTCCTCGCCGAGCGTGAGCACGCCGCGCACGCCGTAGCGTCCGCGCGAGGCGCCCACGGTGGCCTCGTACTCGATGCGGTCGGTGCCGAACCAGATCGGGCGCAGGTCGAGCTGCATGCGGAAGCGTGTCGCCCCGGTGTCGTAGATCACGCGCGCGCCGCCGTAGAGCGACATCAGGAAGTCCTCGGTGGCCCAGGTCGGGCGGAAGAACCAGACGTCGGCGGAGACGTGCGCGGTGATCAGCAGCGCGCCGCGATCGACCAGCGGCAGCAACGTCCCCGCGCTGAAGCCGGAGCGCATGTCGATCAGGTGGTCGACCGCCGGGGTGCCCTCGACCGAGTAGCTCGTCACCCAGCCGAACGTCATGCCGTAGCGCAGCCCGATGGGCAGGCCGAGCGCGGTGCGCTCCATCCCGTAGCTCTCGCCCTCGAAGACGAGATCGACGTGGGTCTGCTCGAACGGGTAGGCCAGCCCGGAACCGTCCGCGGCGTTGCCGCTGGTCAGGCCGAGGCCCGCGTAGAGCGTCCACAGCGTCGGCGGCGAGTCGTCGGCGTGCGCGGCGATGGGCCCGGCGAGCAGCAGCGCGGCGGCGATGGCGAGCGCGCCGCCCGCGCGCCGCGACCAGGCGTGGCTCAAAACCGCACCACGCCTTCGAGACGCGCGCCGATCGCGTCGGTGGCGAAGCCCGCGACGTCGGAGGTGGCGAGCGCGCGCAGGTGCAGCCGGTTGCCCAGGTGGAGCTCGGGGCCCGCCTCGACGAGCAGGAGGAACGGATCGGAGAAGGCGGCGGTCACCTTCATGCGCCCGCCCAGCCAGGGCAGCCCGCTCACGCCGATGCGGAGATCCAGCGAGGCGCCGAACCAGCCGCGATGGTAGGTCACGCGCTCCATCGGCGGCATGCCGGGCACGGGCTCGATCGCGGGCGCGCCCCGCCGGTTGGTGCTCATCGAGCCGGCGCTCAGGCTGACCACCCAGGCGCCGCGCCCCAGGGTCGGATCGCCCAGGGTCCTGCCGAAGCCCAGGTCGAGCGCCCAGCCGGTCATGTCGCTGCCGAACGCGTCGTGGTACGCGCGCACGCCCAGCGAGAACGGCAGGCTGGCCGCGCCCGCCGCGATGCTGTCGACGTACTCCTGCCGGAACTTGCCCGCGCTGCCGGGGTCGTACTCGACGCGGCCGTTGCGCTGGACGTACTCACCGCTCGGCCCGCCGCCCATGGCGAGGATCATCATGAGGAGGTTCGTGAGCAGGCCCTTGTTCTCCTCGTAGGTGACGCCGCTGAGCGTGACCTGCTCGGCGCCGTCGGTGGGCCAGGAGGCGAGCTCGAAGGTGACGCCCATGTCGTAGAACATGCCGGCGTAGGCGCTGTAGCCGATGGCCACGCCGGGCGCGCCCTGCAGCGGATCCGCGGAGATGACGTCGGGCGGTGGTGCCGGCTCGTCCGGGGCGGCGCGTGCGCTGGACCCCCCGAGGCACACCAGCAGGGGGGCCATCGTCAGAGGCAGACGCAGTCTCAGCATCTGGCCAGCGTGCGGGATACGTCTCCTGAAGTACAGTTCTTGTCAGCGGCGGAATCGCTATAGACTGGCGCCGTCTTGCGGATCTCGGGAACCATGCGCTTCGTGATCGCCTCGGTGGCGCTGCATGCCGCCGGCGCGGCGCTGGCGATCGCGACGGCGAGCGCGCCCGCGAGGACGCGGCATCCGGTGATCTTCGAGATCGTGCACGCGTCGCCACCGCCGGCGCCGGCCACGCAGGCCGTGGCGCCCGCGCCGGTGCCGCCGCTCGAGCCACCGCCGGTGGCGCGCGCGAGCATGCCGGAGCGAAGGCGGGCCCCGGCGCCGCTGCCCGCGCCCGCGGTCGAGCCGCCGGCTGCAGCCCCGGCCGTGCCGGTCGTGCCCGCGAGGGAGCCGCTCGGCGACGGGGATGCCCGCTCGCTCGCGTCGACGCTCGCGCCGCCGGCGCCGCCCGCGCCGCCCGAGGTCACGCGTGCCGAAAAGGACGCCACGTTCGTCGACGACGGCTTCACCCGGCTGACGACGCTGGTGCAGTCGTGGCAGCACAACGACGCGGTGCGCTCGTGCATCGAGCGTCAGCTCGGCTCGGGCGAGCAGCTCGCCAGCGTCAGCCTGGCCGCGCGCGGGCGCATGCTGGCGGCGGTGCGGCGCGGCGACAAGGACGCCGCGCTCGCCGAGGCGCGGCGCCTGCGCGACACGGCGAGCAGCTTCGACGCGCTCTACCAGCGCGCGCGGCGCTGCATCTCGCGCTGACGCGCGGGAGGCCGCGCGGCGGCCGCGGCGGCGCTACTTCTGCGCGTAGTCGCGGTAGGTGTAGAAGTACGCGCGCACGATGAACACGACGCTGGTCACGGCGGTCGCCGCGGCGAAGATCCAGAAGGACTTGCTGAGCGGCTCATCCTCCATCAACTCGATGATCCACTCGGCGAGCTTGTTGCCGAACGCCGAGAAGAGGTACCAGAAGCCCATCAGAGTCGCCTTCATGCGGCGCGGCGCCTGGCTGTAAGAGAACTCGAGCCCGGTCGCCGAGACCAGCACCTCGGCAACCGTCAGCAGCACGTACTGCGGGATCTGCCAGGCCACATGGACGACCTGTCCGCCGTCGATGGCCGCCTGCACCATCGCGGTGGCGACGAAGGAGAGCGCGCAGAGCACCATGCCGACGCCCATGCGCCGGAGCGGCGTGATCTTGAGCCCCGCGCGCTCGAGCGCCGGGAAAACCACCAGGATGAACAGCGGGATGAGCATCAGCACCAGCAGCGGATTCGCCGCCGCGGTCTGCGCCGGTATCATCTTTACCGTACCGAAGACGGGCAGGTGGAAGTTCAGGTCCATGCTGGCGGCCTGCAGCAACCAGGTGGTCCCGTGCTGATCGAAGAGCGCGAAGAAGATGGTCACGAACGCGATCACGCTGAGGACACGGAAGACCGCCAGCATGCCTTCGTAGGCCTCGTCGCCGACCTTCTGCCGTGCGGCGGCGGTCCCCCGCGCGAGCGAGGTCACCAGCACGGCGAGGAAGCCGTCGTCGGGCTGCAGCTTCAGGCGATAGGCGAAGAGCGCCAGGCCGGCCAGCGTCGAGACCACCGAGAGGATAAAGATGGTCTGGCCGGTGAGCTCGAACTTGGGGCCGAACATCCAGCCGCCTAAGAGGCCCACGAAGAGCAGCGTACCCGAGGCCGCATCGAGCGCGCCCAGCTTGCCCGCAGGCTTGCCGGGCACGTGCACGAGCTTGTTGCGGCCGAGCCAGAAGATGAACGTCGCGATGAACATGAGCACGCCGGGCAGACCGAACGCCACCGCCGGGCCGACGCGATCGAGCAGGAGCGGGATGAGCAGCGTGGAGAAGAACGAGCCGAAGTTCACGCCGAAGTAGAAGATCTGGAAGACCTTCTTGGTCAGCGGCCAGTTGGCCTCGCCGAACTGGTCGCCGACGTTGGACGAGACGCACGGCTTGATGCCGCCCGAGCCGATGGCGACCAGCCCGAGGCCGGTGTACATGAGCGGGATCGAGCCCTCGGCGAAGGCGAGCACCGCGTGTCCGGCGCAGTACGCCAGCGACAGCAGCATGATCGTCCGGTACTTGCCGAGCAGCTTGTCGGCGAGGATGGCGCCGACCATGGGCAGCGCGTAGACCGCGGCGTTGAACAGGTGCGCGTCGGCCGCCGCTTGCCGGCCGGCCAGCTCGGGCGCGACCGCGGCTGCGACGTACAGCGTGGTCAGGTACGCCACGAGGATCGACCGCATGCCGTAGAAGCTGAAGCGCTCCGC
>JBKJOI010000925.1:0-8710 GCA_046595695.1 Haliangiales bacterium
GCGCTCGCTCGACGCGCGCGACCTCGTCGGGGGACAGCGTGCCGAGCGCGTACTCGGGCAGCAGCTCGACGATCTCTGGGTCCCTGAGCGAGCTCATGCGCGTTTCAAGGCTCCCACGCGCATCGCCGAGCGCAACCGCGTCATGGCGGCCGCGACCCGCGACTTCACCGTGCCGATGGGCGTGCCCAGACGCTCGGCGATCTCCGACGACGACAGGCCCTCGAAGTAGCCGAGCAGGAGCACCTGCTGCTGCTCGACGGGCAGGGCCGCGAGCGCGCGCCGGACCGCATCGCGGTCGGGCGACAGCGCCGGATCCTCGTGGTCGGTGGCGCGCACCTGGAAGCCGGGGTCGGCGTCGAGCGAGTCGACGCGCGAGAAGCCCGCCGACTTGCGGCGGTCGAGCGCGCGGCTGCGCAGCCGCAGCACCAGCCACGCGCGCACACTGCCGCGCGCCGGATCGAAGTCGGCGGCCTGGCGCCAGGCCTCGAGGAACACGTCGTGGACGAGATCCTCCGCCTCCCGCACGTCGCGCATGATGCGCCGCGCGAGCGCCATCATGAGGCCGCCGTAGCGATCGTAGAGCCGGCCCAGCGCGGCGCGATCTCCGTCGACGACCAGCTGCCAGAGCTGGGCGTCCTCGTCGTTGCTCTCCACCCGCGCCACCGCGATCACCCTAGCGGGCATGCCAGGCCGCGTCAAACCGGCGGCCGGCGCCGCCAGGCTCCGGGCAGACAAGGCGCTGCTGCCGGCGCGCATGGCGCCGGCGCGCGCGTCAGCGCGCGAGAGCAAGGCCGCCATGGCACAGGACTGCGGCGATGCAGTCGACGGGCGCGAGCACCAGCAGCTCGTGCGACGAGCCGCCCGGCATGTCGGCCTGCTCGCCGGCCCAGACCTCGCGGCCCGCGCTGTCGCGAAAGCCGCCTTGCAGCACGAAGGTGCGCTCGATCCCCGCGTGCGTGTGATGGGGCAGCACCGTGCCCGGCGCCGTGCGTAGCAGCAGCGCGACCGCCTGCTCGCCCGCGCGCGCGCCCGGACGCACCAGGCGCACCGAGTTGCCGGGCACCATGCCGGGCTTCCACGCCGCCGGATCGTCGAGCTTCGTCAGCAATGCGTGGGCCTTGTCGCGCGGTAGATCGAAGAGCCTGGCGATCGCGCCCGCGAAGGTCGGCAGCGCCCGGCCGTGGCGCGTGCCGGCCAGCAGCCGCGCGCGCGCAAGCGCATTCGGCGGCTCCGGGGTCAGGATGGTGGCGGGCAGGTCGACGATCAGCTTCACCAGCGACTCGCGTTCTGCGCGGCAGGCCGCGCAGCCGGCCAGGTGCTCGTCGAGCTCGAGTTGCGTATCCGGGGCCGCTGGCGCGCCCGAGAGGGCGCGCTCGTCGAGCACCGAACAAGCGGCTTCACACGTCATCACGATCGTACACCTTGGTCTGGGTACGGTACGAGCCTGCGGCTCGCGCGGATCGAGCGAAAATTGCGGCCTGGGTGTAGAGGACGGACCGAGAGAGCCGGCCCGGGCGCGGTCAGGCGCGCTTCGCCCAGCGGCCGAAGACCCAGAAGATGAGCCCGATCAGGGCGAGCGGCACGACCAGGATCCAGCCGCGGAACTCGCCCTTGGCCGCGCCGCCCATGTACGCGAGCCCGCCGACCAGCCCGGTGATCATGACCACGAGCGCCAGCAAGTAACCGGCCAGATTGATCTTTCGCCGCTTCTCGAGGCGCCGCACCACGAGCGTGAAGGCCTCCTTCACCTCGGGCGGGAGGTCACCTTCGAGGTGGATGTCCTCGAGCGCCGGCTCGCTGGCGACGGACGCGCCGCCCGGCTTCGCCTTGCCGTTCTTCCTGGTTTCCTGGCCGTCCTGGCGGCTCACGGCAGCTTGGGCTTCTCGAGCTTGTCGGGGGTGTCGCCGAGCGCCATCAGGAAGGCCACGACCTGCTTGATCTCCTGGTCGTTCAGGTTGGCCGGCTTGAGGCGCGGGTCCAGGTTGGGATCCGGCTTGCCGCCGCCCGCCATGTAGCGCACCGCCTCCTCGAGCGACGGCTGGCTGCCGTCGTGGAAGTAGGGCCCGCTCTTCGCGACCGTGCGCAAGGACGCGGTCTTGAACGCCGAGGTGTCCTTGGGGTCGTTCGAGATCTTGAAGCGGCCCACGTCGGGTGTCGGCTTGCCGGCCTCCAGGCCCACGTTGTGGAACATCATGTCGGTGTACAGCGGCGGGATGTGGCAGAGCACGCACTGCGCCTTGGCGGTGAAGAGCTTGTAGCCTTCGATCGCGTCGGCGGACACGGCGGTCTTGTCGCCGGCCTCGAAGCGATCCCACGCCGAGCCGCCCGAGAGCAGCGTGCGCAGGTACGCGGCCAGGGCCATCGAGATGGTCTTCTCGCTGGCCGGCTCGTTGAACACCTTCTGGAACTGCTCCTTGTAGCCGGGGATGGCCTCGAGCGCGCTCGCGATCACTGCCGGATCGGCGCCCATCTGCCCCTTCCACGCCGCGACGACCTGGCCCTCGAGCGTGGTCGCGCGGCCGTCCCAGTACCAGAGGTTCTGGTAGGCGACGTTGTAGAGTGTGGGCGTGTGGCGCGTGTTGACCGCGCCGCCGACCTTGGTCGAGAGCGCGAGCCCGTCGGTCCAGCCCTTGTCGTGGTAGTGGCAGCCTTCGCACGACGTCGAGCCGTCCTTCGACAGCCGCGTGTCGAAGAACAGCTGCTTGCCGAGCGCGATCTTCTCGGGTGTCTGCGGGTTGTCGGCGGACGGCGGCGGATCGTAGAGCCCGGCCGGGGCGGTCGGCGCCTCGCTACCCGGGGCCGGGGCGGTCACCAGCGGCGGGATACCCGAGGACTGGCCCGGCTCGTCCTTTTTTTTGCCGCAGGCGGTGGCCGAAGCCGCCAGCAGGATCGATACCGCGAGCAGTGAGAGTTTTCGCATGCTGCGGGTTTAACGCGCTCTAGCCGGCGCGACAAGCCCACAGCGCGCGGCGCACCGCGCTCTCGTCGAGCCCGTCGCCGATCAGCACGAGCTCGGTGCGACGCGGCTCGCCCTCGGCCCACGGCTCACCGAGCGCCAGGGAGGTGCGCAGCCCGGCGCGTTCGACGAAGCCGCGGCGCGCCTCGCCGGCCAGGTGCACGAAGCCCTTGGCGCGCAGGAGCGCGTCGCCCAGGCGCTCGATCAGCGCCAGGAGCGGCTCGGCGACCAGCGGGTGATCGTCGACGAAGGTGGCCACCGAGATCTGACCGTGGCGGTGCGGGCGCACGAGCGCAGGGTTCTTCGAGCGCGTCGTCGCGCGCGCCTCGCACAGCCACGCGCCCAGCGCGGCGTCGCCGGCGGGCGTGGCAGGGAAGGCGGCGCGCTCGGCGGTCGGGTTCATGGACTCCAGCCGCGCGTGCAGCGCGGCCAGCTCGGCGGGCGAGGTGACGTCGAGCTTGGACAGCAGCAGCCGGTCGGCGCACTCGATCTGCGCCGCGACCTCGGGGCGCCGGTCGATCTGCGCGCGCCCGGCCTCGCCGTCGACGACCGCGATCACGCCGGCGGCGAAGACGTGCTCGCGGTTCGAGGCGCGCGCCTCGAGGCCGTCGAGGATCACCTGCGGCTCGGCGATGCCGGTGGTCTCGAGGATCACGTGCTCCGGGCGCGAGCGGAGCACGACGTCGACGATGCCGGTCCACAGGTCGCGCTGCACGTCGAGCGCGCAGCACACGCAGCCGTTCGAGAGCTCGAGGAAGTCGCCGCTCTGCGACGCGAGCAGGCGGCGGTCGATGTTCACGCGGCCGAGATCGTTGACCAGCACCGCGACGCGCCGCGTGCCCAGCGAGAGCACCCGGTTGAGCACGGTGGTCTTGCCCGCGCCGAGCCAGCCGGTGAGGATGGTGAAGGGTGTCTTCGGCGCGCCGGACGGCGACGACGAAGGCGACGACTTGTCGGTTTCGGTCGCGCCGCTCATCGCCTTGCGCCTCCCGCCTGGCTGGTGAAGTACGGAGGCACATCGGCCAGCACGCGCAGCGCGTTCTCGCCGAGCAGCTTGCGCAGCGCGGCGCGCGACAGCCCGCGCGCGTGCAGCGCGGCGGTCAGCCGGGGCAGCGCCGCGACGTCGGGCAAGCCTTCGGGCGGCACGACGAAGCCGTCGAAGTCGGAGCCCAGCGAGGGCACGTCCTCGCCGGCGACCTTGATGATGTGCAGGATATGCTCACAGACCGCGTCGATGCCGTCCTTGCCGAGGTAGCGCGGCGCGAAGATCACGCCCACGCAGCCGCCCTTGTCGGCGACCGCGCGGATCTGCTCGTCGTCGATGTTGCGCCAGTGCTCGAAGCAGCCGGTGACGCCGGTGTGCGTGACCATGGGCGGTGCGGTCGAGCAGGCGAGCGCCTCGAAGAAGCCGCGCCGGTTGATATGTGCCAGATCGACGACAACGCCGAGGCGATTCATCTCGGCGATCACCTCGCGCCCGAAGGCGGTCAGACCGCGGTCGCCATCGCTGCCCATGCTGCCCACGCCCATCGCCGGGAAGCCGACCTCATTGGCGGAAAAATGCAGCAAGCCAATGTAACGGACCCCACGTCGAGCAAAGACCTCCACATTCGCGACGCGCCCCTCGAGCGCGTGCGCTCCCTCGATGCCGGTGAGCGCTGCGGTCCGTCCGCCACGCTTGGCCGCGAGCACGTCGGCGGCCGAGCGGCAGTGGGCGATCTGCGCGGGATACTTGGCGATCTGCGCATCGAGTGCGTCCAGCTGGCGGTGCACGCCGGTCGCGCAACCCGAGCGCGGATACGGGAACGTCCAGAGGCCGAAGATCTGCGCGGCCAGCCCGCCGTCGCGCATGCGCGGCAGGTCCACGTGACCCACCCAGGCTGCGTTCGGCAGCGGCGGATCGTGGCGCGCGGCCAGGTCGTAGCCCGCCATCATGAGCTTGGGCGTGTCAGCGTGCAGGTCGATCGCGGCGACCTCGTCATGCAGCGCTCGCGCTTCGAGCAGATCCATCATGAACATTTTGCTCGATTGAAATCGGGATGAAACACCCGGAGGCTATCGTTTGAACATCATGCTTAGCAAGCTGTGGGGGACCTGGGGGACGTTCACGGACTACACCATTGGCACGGCCATCGTGATGCTGCAGCTCATGCTCATAGGACGTGAAGAATCTCGAGCGCGGATTCTACTCGGTCGAATGGAGGCATGATGTACGCGCCCTGGACTCGCGCCTTCACGGCGATCAGCGCCTCCTGAGCGATCTTCACGCCCTCCGCTCGCGCCGCCGGCCCCGAGCCGACCTTGCCCATGCGCGCCCGGATCTCGTCGGGGATGCGCATCCCGGGCACCTCGTTGTGGATGAACTCGGCGTTGCGCGCCGACGCCAGCGGTAGCAGGCCGACCATGACCGGCAGGCCCAGCGGCTTGACGTCGTCGAGGAAGCGCTCGATGAGCCGCGCGTCGTAGACCGGCTGGGTCATCACCAGCTCGGCGCCCGCGGCCTTCTTCTGCTCGAGCCGGCGCAGCTCACGGTCGTAGTCGACCGCCGCGGGCTCGGCGCCGGTGGCGAGCAGGAACGAGGTCTGGCCGTTCAGCTCCTTGCCGCCCGGATCGAGGCCGCGGTTGAGATCCGCCGCGAGCTTGAGCAGGCCGATCGAGTCGAGATCGTAGACCGGCGTCGCGAACGGGTAGTCGCCCATCTTGGGCGGATCGCCGGTGATGATGACCAGGTTGCGCTGGCCCAGCGCGTGCGCGCCGAGCAGGTGCGCGACCTGGCCGAGCAGGTTGCGATCGCGGCAGCAGACGTGGAGGATCGTCTCCATCTGCGTCTCGCGCTCGATGGTCGCGCAGAGCGCGAGGTTGCCCATGCGCGCGGTCGCGCGCGGGCCGTCGGCGATGTTGACCACGTCGACGCCGCCCGCCTTGAGCCGGCGCGCGGCCTCGAGCGTCTTGGCGGGGTTGGTGCCCGCGGGTGACGACAGCTCGCACGAGACCACGAATTTGCCCGCGGCCAGCTTGGCGGCGAGCGACGAGCGCGCCGCGATCGGCACCGCGGCCACGCCGGGCGCCGCGGTGTCGAGCGTGCGCACCGCCGCGCCGGTCGAGCCGCGCGTGGGCAACGGGCGCGCGCCGACCATGCGCACCGCGCCGAGCATGCGCCGGGTGTGCTCGGGCGTGGTGCCGCAGCAGCCGCCGACCATGCGCACGCCGACCTGCAGGAGCCGGCGCGCGAACACGCCGAAGTGCTCGGGGTTGGCGATGTAGATCGAGCGGCCCTCGACGACGCGGGGCAGGCCGGCGTTGGGCTGGATCGACACCGGCGCGCCGCACGCCATCATCTGCTTGGCGACCTCGTAGAGCTCGGGCGGGCCGAGGCCGCAGTTGCCGCCGACGACGTCGGCGCCCGCGGCGACGAGGCGCTTGCCGACCTCGAGCGCCGAGACGCCGCTCGACAGCGCTTGCTCGTTGAAGACCGCCTGCGCCACGATCGGCAGGGCCTTGCTCACGCGTCGCGCGGCCGCCACCGCGGCCTCGAGCTCCTCGAGGTAGTAGAAGGTCTCGAGGACGAACAGGTCGACGCCCGCGGCGGCGAGCGCTTCCATCTGCTCGGTCAGCGCGGTGACGCCGAGCTCGCGCTCATGGGTGGCCGCATGCGGCCAGTCGACGCCCGTGGGCCCGATCGCGCCCGCGATCCACGCCGACTTGCCCTCGATTGCCTGCCGCGCGACCTGCACGCCGGCCCACACGATGTCCTTCACCTGCTCGGCGTAGCCGTGCTTCGCGAGCGCCAGCCGGTTGGCGCCGAAGGTATTGGTTTCTATGACGTCTGCGCCAGCGGACACATAATCGCGGTGCACCTGTGCGATGAGCTCGGGCTGGGACAGGTTGAGCTCGTCGAAGCAACGGGTCAGGAACACGCCGCGTTCGTACAGCAGCGATCCCATGGCGCCGTCCCACAGGAGCGGTGCCTCCTGCAATGCGTCCAGGAAGGGTCTCACCGGCACAAACTAGGCGTTGGCTGCACCAAATTCAAGTTGGCGCGCGCACGACTTTCAGTATTGTGCGCGCATGAGACTAGCTTGGACGTGTCTGCTCCTCGGCCTCGTTGCGGTGGGCTCGGCGTGCGACGACGCGGGACGGCCGCAAGGCGACGACGATCAGGGCGGCGTGCCCGATGCGTCGGAGCCGCCCGAGCTCCCCGACGCCTCGATCGGCTACATCGACGCCGACAACCAGGACGGCGGCTGCGCCCCGGCGACCTGCCAGAACCCCGTCGACGACGGCTGCCTCGCCGCCGAGGTCTGCAACAACGGCCTCGACGACGACTGCGACACGGTGATCGACGAGGGCTGCGCGTGCACCGCCGGCACCGTGCAGGCGTGCTTCTTCGGCCAGCCCGGCCGCCTCGGCGTCGGCGCCTGCTCGGCGGGCACGCAGACCTGCGAGGGCGACAGCGAGTTCGGCAACTGGGGCCCGTGCACGGGCGGCATCTTCCCCGGCCCCGAGGTCTGTGACGGTCTCGACAACAACTGCAACGGCTGCGCGGACGACGATCCCGACTGCTGCAGCGTACTCACCGCGTGCCCGGGCCCGGGCTCGCTGCCCGAGGCGCAGCCGTTTGCCGACTACCCCATCGACGGGCTCTTCTTCTTCGGCGGGCAGGTGACCAAGTGGACGTGGACGGTGGTCGGCGGCCCCTGCGACGTGCTGCTCGCGCCCAACCAGAGCTTCAAGCTGAACGGGATGAGCGCGACCACGGTCACCGGGCCCACCCTGAGCACGCTGACCTTCCACCCGACGCTGTCGGGCGACTACACGATCACCGTCCTCGTCACGCTCGCCGACGGCACCACCGAGTCGTGCACGTTCATCGTTCACGTGCGCGGCCCCGGCCTGCGCGTCGAGCTGTGCTGGGAGAAGACCGGCGGCGGCAACGACGTCGATCTGCACGTGCACCGTCCCGGCTCGACGACGCCGTGGTTCAATAACGCCGACGACTGCTACTACGCGAACTGCAAGGCGGGCGCGACCGGTCCCAACTGGGGCAGCCCCAACAGCCCGCTCTCCGAGTGCGTGAACGCGCCCGGTGGCGCGACCTGGGCTGGCCTCGGCTACTGCCGGAACCCGCGCCTCGACATCGACAACATCACGACCGTGGGCGTGCCCGAGAACATCAACCTCGACACGCCGCTCGAGGGCGCGACCTACCGCGTCGCGGTGCACTACTTCAACGGTGGCGCGGTCACGCACCCGATCGTGAACATCTACTGTGGCGGCAACCGGCTGGGCACCTTCGGTCAGATCCCGGATCAGCTGCAGAACTTCGAGGAGGGCCACCCGCAGGTGAACGGCCCGATATGGCGCGTCGTCGACGTGACCACGCACGTCGACACCATGACCGGCGAGACCACCGGCTGCGATCTCGTGCCGCTCACGCTACCTTCGGATCCGACCGAGCCGTTCGTGACCTGCCCCGAGCCCGGCTCGCCCGACGGCTGCAGCGACATCAGTTACTGAGCGCGAACGCGGAGCGCGCCGCCAGCGCGGCCGCGGAGCCTCGATTTGTTTCGCCTTTCAGCACCTGTCTGACAGCGATCTAACAGGTGCTCGCGCCGGGCCGAACGATTGTGACGCCCGGTAGCACGGCGTATGGTGCCGCGATGCGCGAAGCGAAAAAGCCTAATAAGTACGCACATATCCTACTTTTCGCGACCTCTGCACTGCTGTCGGTGGCGAGCGCTGGGACCGCACGCC
>JBKJOI010000670.1:0-2805 GCA_046595695.1 Haliangiales bacterium
CGCCGGGCTCGCGCTCAGGTGCAGGGTCCACAATTGCCACGAGGCCGAGCGTGACTTCGGTCGCGCGCACGTCGAGCGCGCGCTCGCCCGGGCCCGCGAGCAAGGTCGTACCGATCCGCGGCAGGCCTGCCTTTTTTGAGCTTACCGGAGCTCCTGGTCGAGCTACCCGGGCGCGGCCGACCGTCCCGGTCATCTTCACGGGCGAGGTACTAGAGGCTCGGCTTGCCCTTCTCGACGACCATCTTCTGGTAGTAGTTCGACACGGTGGCCTCGCGGCGCGCGAGCGCCTCGTCCGCCTTCTTCAGCTCCTCGTCGATGACGCTGCGGTACTGCTCGAGCGGCCGGGCGCCGGAGAGAAAACGGCCGTTGATGAAGAACGCGGGCGTACCCGTCACGCCCACCGCCTCCAGGATCTTCTGATCGTTGGCGACGTCCTGCTTGCACCGATCGCTCGCCAGGTCGGCCTCGAACCTGCGCACGTCGAGCCCGAGCTCGGCGGCGAAGGCGAGCATGTCCGCCTGGGCCAGCCGGCTCGGGAAGCCCTTCTGCCACAGCAGATCGTTGAGCTGGGCGAACTTGCCCTGCGCGTGCGCCGCGCACGCCGCCCACGCCGGGATCGTGGCGCGATCCGGGTGCACGATGTAGCTCTTGTAGACGATGCGCACGTCCTTGCCGTAGATCTTCGCCAGCTCGGCGAGCGTCGGCTCGACCCTCTGGCAGAACGGGCACGCGTACTCCGTCGCCTTGACGATCGTGACCTTGGCGCTGGCCGGGCCGACGAACGGATCGCCGGTCACGTCCACCGAGTAAACCACCGCCGGGTCGTGACGGCCGCGCACCGCCGGTTTGGCGGCGCGCTGGTCGAGCAGCTGCTGCTCGAGGGTCTCGACCTTGACGATCAGCAGGTCCAGCTTCGCGTGCGTGGCCTCGTCGCGGTGCGTGGGCACATCACGGTAGACCACGCGCGTCTCGGCGGGCGGACAGGTGAGGGGCACCTGCCGCTGGCAAGCCGCCAGCAGCACGAGCGCGCCCAGGGTGACCAGGGGTCGTGGGGAAGAGCGCATCGATTTCCTCTTGGGTCGGAAGCGGCGGCCCGGGACCGGGCCTCGCAGTGCGGAGTGAAGCGGAGCGACGAAGGGGCCGAGGCCCCTCGCGCTAGATGGCCTTCTTGCCCTTCTCGACGACGTTCTTCTGGTAGTAGCTCGCCGCCGCCTCGCCCTTGCCGATGGCGTCGTTCGCCTTCTTGAGCTCCTCGTCGATCACGGCCTTGAACTGCTCGATGGGGCGCGCGCCCGAGAGGAAGCGACCGTTGATGTAGAAGGCCGGGGTGCCGCTCGTGCCCACCGCCGACAGGATCTTCTGGTCGTTGGCGACCTCCTGCTTGCACTTGTCGCTGGCCATGTCGGCCTTGAACTTCGGGACGTTGAGCTTGAGCTCCTCGGCGAAGCCGTGCATGTCGGCCTCGGCAAGCTTCTGCGGGAAGCCCTTCTCCCAGAGGATCTTGTTGTACTCGACGAACTTGCCCTGCTCGTGGGCCGCGCAGACCGCCCAGGCCGCCGCGCTCGCGCGGTCGGGGTGCACGACGTAGTTCTTGTAGACGATGCGGATGTCCTTGCCGTAGTCCTTCACCAGCTGCTCGAGCGTGGGCTCGACCCGCTGGCAGAACGGGCACGCGTACTCGGACGCCTTCACGATGGTGACCTTCGCATCGGCGGGGCCGATGAAGGGGTCGCCCGCGATGTCCACCGCGTAAACCACGGCCGGATCCGGACCACGGCGCGGCTGCTGCGCGCCCGGCTGGCCCGGCATGCCCGCGGCGGCGGCACGGCCGACCGGACCCGCGGCGACCTTCTTCTCGAGGCCCTCCACCTTGGTGATGAGGAGATCGAGCTTCTTCTGGGTCTGCTCGTCCTGACGCTGGCAAGCGCCCGCGGAAACGGCCAGCAGGCTGGCCACCAACAACATTCCAAGCTTCTTCATGGGCGAATTGGTAACGCAGCTGCCCTCGCCGGTCAAGCCGACACCGGCAGCAGCACCCCGGGATTCAGCATGCCCGTGGGATCCAGCACACCCTTGACCGCCTGCAACGCGGCCAGGTGCAGCGGCGGCAGCTCGCGCTCGTAGTACGGCCGGTGCAGCCGGCCGACCGCGTGGTGGTGCGTGATGGTGCCGCCGGTCGCGGCCAGCGCGGCCATCGCCGCCTCCTTGACCGCGCGCCACTGCTCCAGCTCGTGGCCCGGCCGCCCGGGCCCGAAGAAGGTGAAGTACGGCGCCGGCCCGTCCGGGTACACGTGCGTGAAACGACACGAGATATCGCCCGCGCCGCAGTGCAGGCGTAGGGCCTCGCGGACGCGCCCGGTGACCTCGGCGTGCAGCGCCGGGAAGCGATCCCAGGTGCACGCGGTCTCGAAGGTATCGACCACGAAGCCGAGCGACAGCAGGCTCGACTGTAGATAGGGTGCGTTCAGGAAGGCGTCGCGCCAGCGGGTCGCCTCGCCGCTCGCGGCGGCGCGCGCGCCCTCGTCCTTGAAGGTCGCGCCCGAGCTCACGCCGCCCGCCGCGGTCGCGATCGCCAGCGCGCGGGTGATCCAGGCCTCGAGCGGGTGGTCCGCGGACTCGAACGCCACGATCAGCACGCTCTCGCCGCCGCCGGCCACCGCGTTGATCTGCGCCTCGCGCGCGTCGAGCAGGCGGCAGTTCGCCGGGTGCAGCCCCGATTGCGACAGCTCGCGCACCGCCAGGACCGCTCGGGTGAAGTCAGTGAAGCGAACGCTGGCGCTCGCGCCCCACCTGGGCCGGGGCACC
>JBKJOI010000971.1:0-6495 GCA_046595695.1 Haliangiales bacterium
GGCGAGCGCATCCGCATGCTCGCCGACGAAGGCACCTGGGTCGAGCACGACACCACGATCGAGAGCGGGGATCCGCTCGACTTCCGCGTGGACGGCAAGAAGTACCGGGATCGCCTCCGGGTCGCGCGCAAGGCGAACGGTGCGGGCGACGCCTACAGGGCCGGGTCGACCAGGCTGGCCGGCCACGACGTCGAGCTCGGCCTGTTCGCATTCGAGTTCATGGGCGGTTCGATGGGCTCGGCGGTGGGCGAAAAGATCACGCGGCAGCTGGAGCGGGCGCTCGAGCGCCGCGTGCCCGCCCTGATCTGCTCGGCGTCCGGTGGCGCGCGCATGCAAGAGGGCATCCTCTCGCTCATGCAGATGGCCAAGACGTCGGCGGCGCTGGCGCGGCTCAAGGCCGCCCGGGTGCCGTACATCTCGGTGCTCCTGCACCCGACGACCGGCGGCGTGGCGGCCAGCTTCGCCATGCTCGGTGACATCATCGTCGCAGAGCCCAAGGCGCTCATCGGCTTCGCCGGCCCGCGCGTGATCGAGCAGACCATCCGCCAGAAGCTGCCCGAGGGCTTCCAGCGCTCCGAGTTCCTGATGGAGCACGGCATCATCGACGCCATCGTGCCCCGGCGCGAGCTCAAGGAGCGGCTCGGCCGCATCCTCACCTGGTTCGGCGGGCGGCCGGTGCCGGTACCGGTGCCGGTACCGCGCGCACCGACCAACGGAGCGGGTCGGCACAAGACCGTCCCGTAGGTCGCCGTGACGTACCAAGACGTGCTCGCGGCGATGTTCGCGGCCCGGCGCTTTGGGGTGAAGCTGGGTCTAGGGCCGATGCACGACGCGCTCGAGCGCCTCGGTCACCCGGAGCTCCGCATGGGCCCGGTCGTGCAGGTCGGGGGGACCAACGGCAAGGGCTCCACGTGCGCGTTCCTCGACGCGGCGCTGCGCGAGGGTGGCTGGAAGACCGGCCTGTACACGTCGCCGCACCTGTCGCGCTTCACCGAGCGCATCCGCGTGGCGGGCACCGAGGTCGCGGGCGCCACGCTCGGACGCCACTACGCGGCGCACCACGAGCTGCTCGAGCCGCTCACCTTCTTCGAGCGCGCCACGCTGCTGGCCATCCTCACGTTCGCCGAGGCGGCCACCGACGTGACCATCCTCGAGGTCGGGCTGGGCGGCCGGCTCGACGCCACCAACGCCGTCGACGCCGAGGTCGCCGTGGTCACTGGCGTGGCGCTGGATCACATCGATGTGCTCGGGCCCGATCTCCCGGCCATCGCGCGCGAGAAGGCCGGCATCTTCAAGCTGTGGCGCGAGGCGGTGCTGGGCGCGTGCGGCGAGCCGGCGGGTCGGTCGCTGCTGCATGACGCGGCGCGCGCGGCCGAGGTCCGCGATGTGACGCTGGCCGCGCAGGCGGCGCCGACGTCGTGGCAGCTCGGGCTGCGTGGCGCGCACCAGGCCGCGAACGCGGCGTGTGCGCTGGCGGCGCTGGTCGCGCTCGAGCGGGCCACCGGCGGGCGCGTGCGGGTGTCGGCCGAGGCGGCGCGGCGCGGTCTCGCCGCGACGCGCTGGCCGGGCCGGCTCGAGGAGGTCGCCGAGGATCCGCGCATCTGGCTGGACGCCGCGCACAACCCGCAGGGCGCCGAGGCGCTGGCCATCGCGCTGCGCGCCGAGCGGCCCGCGCGCCTGGTGGCGGTGGTCGGCGCCTCCGCGGACAAGGATGTGGCGGGTGTGCTCGCGCCCGTGCTCGGGCTCGCCGACGTCGCGATCGCGACCCAGGCGCCCAGCGATCGCGCCATGCCCGCGGCCGAGGTCGGACGCATCGCTGCAGGGCTGCCCGCGCCACCCGGGCGCGTGCTCATGATCGAGCCCGACCTGCGCCTGGCCCTGGGCCGCGCCGGAGCGGCCGCGCACCGTGGCGACGACCTGGTGATCGTTTTCGGCTCGCTGTTCGTGGTCGGCGCGGCGCGCGCGCTGCTGCTGGGCGAACCCACCGATCCGGTGGTCGTACAGGAGGCCGCGGCTCGGCCCTGACGGGCGAGCGCGCCTGTGGCGAAGCGCGGGGCGCCGCACGCAAGTTGCGCGCGCCTCGTCCGTGGGGATACGATTCCCGCATGGTGCCTGTATCGTTTCTGCGCGGGGCCCTGGTGGGGACGTTGTGCGTGGCGCTGGGCGGCGGCGGTCTTGCGGTCGCCGGCGATGACGACGAGGACGCCGGCGGCGACGTCGAGCAGCCCGTCGACAAGCGCCAGGGCGTGAACCTCGGCCCCGGCAGCGGGACGCGCGACGTCCACCGCGAGGGTGACTATGGCGGCGTGGTGCCCGGGAAGACCGGCCAGGGCGACAAGGCGACCCGGAAGAAGAAGGCACGTCCGGCCGCGCCCCTCGTCACCTGGGTGGGCTTCCAGGCGCTCGAGGCGGGTGCCGCGCGCGTCTTCGTGCAGCTCTCGGCCGACGCCGCCTACGAGCAGAATGTGGTCGGCGACGCGCTCGTGGTCTTCCTGCCGGGTGCGCGGCTCGGCACGCGAAACCATGGCCGCTTCATCGATACGTCGTTCTTCGATACGCGGGTGGCGCGCATCGACGCCAGCCCGGTGCGCAGGAAGCGCGGCCGTAAGGCCGGCGTCGAGATCTCGGTTCGCTTCAAGAAGGGCACCGCCGCGCAGGCCCAGGCGCGCGCCGAGCAGGGTCCCGATGGGACCCGCTTTATATATTTGGATTTCGCGCCCTAGCGCTGCACTACCTCAAGCGATGCTTGAAGTGCTGTGGGCCCGAAAGTAAGATCCTGAACACCGTCCCCGAAAGTTAGATCCGGCAGCAGTTACTTCAGGTGTTCGAGGCCGGGCGCAGGGAAGGCGCGGCACGCCTCTCGGATCTCGCCGCCGACGCGGGCCGCGACCGTCTCGTCCTCGGGGGCCGTGATCACGGCGTCCATCCACGCGGCGATGCGCGCCATCTCCGGCTCCTTCATACCGCGCGAGGTGATGGCGGGCGTACCGATGCGGATGCCCGAGGGATCGAAGGGCTTGCGCGGATCGAAGGGTACGGTGTTGTAGTTGCACTCGATGCCGGCGCGGTCGAGCGCCTTGGCGGCCTTCTTGCCGGGGATGTTCTTGTTGGTCAGGTCGATCAGGATGAGGTGGTTGTCCGAGCCGCCCGAGATCAGGTCGTAGCCGCGCGCGAGCAGCGCGGCGGCCAGAGCGCGCGAGTTCTTCACGATCTGCGCGGCGTACTCGCGGAAGGACGGCAGCGCCGCTTCCTTGAGCGCGACCGCGATGCCCGCGGTCGTGTGGTTGTGCGGGCCGCCCTGCAGGCCCGGGAAGACCGCCTTGTCCATGACCGACTGGTGCTGCGCCTTGCACACGAACATGCCGCCACGCGGCCCGCGCAGCGTCTTGTGGGTCGTGGTCGTGACCACATCGGCGAACGGCACCGGCGACGGGTGCGCGCCGCCGACGACCAGACCGGCGATGTGCGCGATGTCGGCCACGAATACGGCACCGACCTCGCGCGCGATCTCGCCGAATTTCTCGAAGTCGATCACGCGCGGCACCGCGGTGCCACCGGCCCACAGGAGCTTCGGCTGCTCCTTCTTGGCCAGGTCACGGACCTCGTCGAAGTCGATGAGCCCGGTGTCCTTGCGCACGCCGTACTGCACGGCGCGGAAGAACTTGCCGGTGATGGACACATTCCAGCCGTGCGTCAGGTGGCCTCCCGACGGCAACGCCATGCCCATCACGGTCTCGCCCGGCTTCACGAACGCCAGGTAGACGGCCAGGTTGACCGGCGAGCCCGAGTACGGCTGCACGTTGGCGTGATCGGCACCGAACAGCGCCTTGGCGCGCTCTATGGCGAGCGTCTCGATCTGGTCGATGTACTTCTGGCCCTCGTAGTAGCGCTTGCCCGGATAGCCCTCGGAGTACTTGTTGTTGAGCACCGTGCCGGTGGCCGCGAGCACCGCCGCCGAGGCGTAGTTTTCCGAGGGAATCAGCCGGATGCTGTCGGCTTCGCGGCGCTCCTCGCCGGCGATGAGCTCGGCGATCTCGGGGTCGACCTGGGCGATGGTGGAGAGGCTCATGCGGCGGAGGGTAATGAGTGCGGTACGCCGCGTCAATCGTTGGGAACGCGCGCCTGCTCGGGCTCGGTCCGATCGAGGTAGCGCGAGAGCTCGGTGATGATCGTCCGCATGGCCGGCTCGTCGTCGGCCCGCGCGGCGCTCTCGAGGCGCCCACCCAGGTCGCCGAGCTCGGCGAAGCCGAAGCCGGCGCCCACGCCCTTGAGGTTGTGGCCGATGCGCCGGATCTCCTCGTGGTCACCCATGCCGAGCGCGTCGAGCAGGGTGCGGATCTCGCGGCGGCGACGCTCGAGGAACTGGCGCGCGCGGTTCACGGTCGCGCCCAGATCGGTGCTGCTGGCGCTACCGCTCGAACCCGAGCGATCCGTGCCCGGGCTGCCGCCGGCGAAGCGCGCGGCGGTCGCCACCAGACGGTCGAGCTCCACCGGCTTGGACAGCCACGCGGCGATCTCGGGGCCATCCGTCTTGAACGGCCCGCGCCCGGCCGCGGTGAGCACCACGACCGGGATCGACGCGTGCTTCGGGTGCAGCCGCTGGACGTCGAGGAACTGCTGGCCGTCCATGTCGGGCATCATCAAGTCGAGCAGGATCAGCCTGGGCGTGTGCGGCGTGCTGTCCAGCACCGCCAGCGCCTCGCGGCCGTTGCACGCGACCAGCATGTTGTAGCCTCGGCTCGACAGCACCTCGGCCACAATCTCGCGGATGTCGTCGTCGTCGTCGACGAGGAGGATGGTGCGCTCGGTGCTGGGGTCCGGGTTCGGTGCAGTCATCGGGAGGCTCCGCCGCGCAGGTGCGCGTCGCCATCCGAAGATACCGCGCGAGGTACCCCTTGTGCATCCGGGCCGGCGATCTCGACCCGATTTCGCCCGGCGGCCTTGGCAGCAAACAGCGCCTCGTCGGCCGCGCCGATGAGAGCGGTGGGCTTGACCTCCGAGGACGGGATCAGTGTCGCCACGCCCAGGCTGGCGGTGACGACGGAAGCGCAGCGGGAGCCCACGTGCGGGATGGCGAGGCGCTCGATGCGCGCGCGCACGTCTTCGGCGACCTTGACCGCGCCTTCGAGCCCGGTCTCGGGCAGCAGCAGGGCGAACTCCTCACCGCCGAAGCGGCTGAGGAGATCGCCGGCGCGCCAGGGGCCGGCGTCGAGCTGGTTGGCGATGCGGCGCAGGCACTCGTCGCCCGCGGGGTGGCCGTAGGCCTCGTTGTAGTCGTGGAAGTGGTCGACATCGAGCATCACGAACGACAGCGGCTTGCCATGACGCTGGGCGCGTCGCCACTCGGTGCGAAAGCCGAGCATGAAGGCGCGCCTTCGCGAGACCCCGGTGAGCGTGTCGTGGCCTGCCTTGAACTCGAGATCCCGGCGCTCCAAGGCCTCGCGGTCGCGCTGGCGCTTGCGATCGAGTGCCGCGTTCACGCGCGCGACCAGCTCACGGCGACGTACCGGCTTGGTCAGGTAGTCGACCGCGCCCTCGCGGAAGGCCGCCTCGAGCACCGCCTCCTCGTGGTGTGCGGTCACCATCACGATCGGGATGTGTCGAAGCTGGCGCATCTTGTGGATGCGGCGGCACGCCAGGATCCCGTCGGTGCCGGGCATGTCGACGTCGAGCAGGATGAGATCGATATCAGGCACGGCAACCACGGGGCCGACGATGCCGAGCACTCGGAAGGCCTCCAGCGCGGTGGTCGCATGCACGACCTCGCCCATCCCTGCTTGGCGCACGATGGCCTCGAGCAGGATCCGGCTGTCCTCGGAATCGTCCACGATCAGGATGCGCATGGGCCCCCGGCAACTTTAACCGGGCCGCTCCCGCGGGTCATCTTTCTCGAACGCTGTCTCCTGGATCACCGTCCGCCAGACATTTGACGGAGGCGGTCGCGTCTGTAACGCTTTCCGTTGCCGATGGAACTTTATGTCCGACGCCGCGAGCCCGCCGGCTTTCAGTAAGGACGCGGCAGCGTGTACGATGGATGCGATCCAGCAATGTGCCACGAGGCTCGTGGCACCGCCGACTTCAACGTGGCCATAGCCTGAGCCCATCGAGGGCCAGGTAGGGAGAATCGATGTCGACCAGCCAGGCGATCGATCAGTCGCTGCCCGTCACCGATCTGATCAGCGCGGGTGACCTGCTCAAGATCCTGCGTTCCTTCAAGAAAGGCGACTTCTCGGTGCGTCTGCCGCTCGACAAGATCGGCGTCGCGGGCGAGATCGCCGAGGCGCTCAACGATGTCATCGAGCTCAACGAGCGCATGGCCGACGAGTTCAAGCGCATCAACACCGTGGTCGGCAAGGACGGCAAGCTGAGCCAGCGCGCCACCCTGGCCGACGCGGGCGGCGGCTGGCGCGCCTCGGTCGACTCGGTGAACGGTCTCATCGACGATCTCGTGCAGCCCACCACCGAGGTCGGCCGCGTGATCGGCGCGGTGGCCTC
>JBKJOI010000983.1:0-4541 GCA_046595695.1 Haliangiales bacterium
GTCTTTCCCAGAGGAATGCCGCGGTCTTGTTGAGGCCGAAGTAGAACGCCGACTGGGTATCGACGATCACGCCCTCGCCGTCCTGGAGGCCGGCGTATACAGCCTGATCGACAGTAAAGTAGACCCGATTTTCGCCCCCGCGATCGTCGCCCCCGTTCAACATCGGCCCGGAGAAGCTAGCCTTGGGTACCGGGGGGTGTCAAGCGAGCGGCTAGTCGATTGGCTACTCTGGCGGCCAGCCGGAGCATGCGGGCAGCGAGCGGCGCGCGACGGTGAAGCCTGGGCCACAGAGCGGCGTAGAGTGCCAGGCGGCCGCGATCTGCGCGCAGCTCCCGGCCATGGCGACGCACCGCGATCAGGCGGCCGAGCACGTCGTCTGCCGGCAGCATCGGGTCGTCCGCGGCCATGAAATCGCCACGCAGGCAGAGGCGGCCGTCCGCAGCCACCGCGAGCAGCCGGTGCGCGACCAGGCGATCCCCGGCCCGAAAGAGCAGGATCTCGCCCGGTCGCGGCGGCGCGTCGAGCGGTGCGAACAGCGCCTCGTCGTCGGGATGGAGCGCAGGCAGCATGCTCCGGCCGAGGCCACGGAAGACGAACGGCAGCCCGTTGGCGTACGCGAGCTGCCAGGCGACGATCTGCTGCTCCACGGACACGGCGACTCCTTCCCTCTATATATAGTAGAGGTAGTGGGCCGGGAGCCCCACGCGGTCCGGACAACCATGACGATGACGACGAACGAAAAGCAGAGACCCGGCTACGCAGCGCTGGCCGGCGGCATGGTGGCGTTCGCACGCGTGGACCGTGTGGTCCGCCGAGGCATGGACGCCGCCCGGCGCGGGCTCGGCGCTCTGCTCGCCGAGGCCATGACCCCGGCCGAGCTGCAGGAGCTGGGCATCACGCTCTACGGTGCGCTGCTCGGCCCCGAATCGGCGCGCCACGGGCTCTGGTCGTGGGAGGAGACCTGGTACGCGGCGCGTCTGCCGAAGTCGCCGGCGCGCCTCTTCGTCGGTGGCGCGGGCGCCGGCCGAGAAGCGGTGCCGCTGCTCGCGCAGGGTTACGAGGTCGACGGGCTCGAGCCCGCGCCCGCGCTGTGCGCCGAGCTCGCGCGCGTGCTGGGCCCCTCGCGGCTGGCGGTGGGCGCGAGCTACGAGCAGCTCTCGGCCGCGCTGCTCGACGACGCCGGCGGCGCCGCCGCGCCGTTCGCCGGCCGCCGCTACGACGCGGTGATCCTCGGCTGGGGCAGCTTCACGCATGTGCTACTCGAGGCCGAGCGGCGCCGCGCGCTGCAGGCGTTCCACCGGCTCACCGATGGGCCCATCCTCGCCAGCTTCTGGATGCGCGACGAGGCCGCCGACGCCGACGCGTCGGCGCGTGCGTCACGCCTGGGCCGCGCGATCGGGCAGCGCCTGGGCCGCCTCCGCCTGGGCGGGCACGCCACGCCGGGCGAGAAGAGTGCGTTCGGCCACGCGTACGAGCGGCGCGAGGTCGAGTCGCTCGCACGCGCCATCGGGCGCCACGTGATCTGGGAGGGCGCGTCGGGCGTGTACCCGCACGCCACGCTCGTGCGCGTGCAGAGCTCATGAGCGACCCCACCACCGACGCGCTGGCCCGCTGGGGCTGGAACGACCACTTCGCTGCCACCTGGCGCGAGCTCGAGGCGGGCGGCGAGCGCGACGCCGACGCCGAGCCTGCGCGCGTGTGCACCGAGTACCGCGGCGGCTACGTCGTCGCCAGCGCGCACGGCGATCTGACCGCCATCAGCTCGGGCAAGCTGCGCCGCGCGGTGAAGATCGATCGCGTCGACAAGCCGGCAGTGGGCGACTGGGTGATCGTGTCGTCGCGCCCGGGTGAGGGCAGCGCGATGATCCACGCGGTCGTACCGCGCCGCACCTGCGTGCTGCGGCGCGCTTCGGGCCGCGACGCGCTGCCGCAGGTGGTCGCCGCGAACGTGGACGTCGTGCTCATCGCCACCGCGCTCTCGGGCGATCTCAACGTGCGTCGGCTCGAGCGCTACCTGTCGGTGGTCCGAGACAGCGGCGCGCGCCCGGTGCTCGCGCTGACCAAGGTGGATCTCTGCACCGACGTCGCCGCCGCCCTCGCCGAGGTCGCGACCGTGGCGGGTGACGCGCAGGTGCACGCGCTGTCGAGCCTGACCGGCGCCGGCGTCGAGGCGCTCGACCGCCTGTTCGACGACAACGCGACGGTGGCGCTCATCGGCTCGTCGGGCGTGGGCAAGTCCACGCTCATCAACCGCTGGCTGGGCAGCGAGCGCATGGTCACCAAGACCGTCGCCGAGGACGGCCGCGGGCGCCACACCACGTCGCACCGCGAGCTGTTCGTGCGCCCGGGCGGCGGCCTGGTGATGGACACGCCGGGCATGCGCGAGCTCGGGCTGTGGGACGCCGAGGACGGCGTGCGCGACACCTTTGCTGACGTCTCGGCGGTGGCCGGCGAGTGCCGCTTCCGCGACTGCAAGCACGTGGGCGAGCCGGGCTGCGCCGTCGGTGCGGCCATCGCCGCAGGCACGCTCGCGCGCGACCGCTTCGAGTCGTGGAAGAAGCTGACCGACGAGATGGGCGCCACCGGGGCCGAGGCCGCGCGCATGCGCAAGCGCGGCGAGAAGGTGCAGACGAAGTCGCTCGAGAAGCTGCTTCGCGGCCGCCACGACGACTGACATCGCGTCGCGTGCACGCAGCGAGGCCTGCCACAAAGGCACGATCGTGTCCGCGTGTCGCCGCGCGGGAGACACCGGGAGACAGCCGGAGACGACCAGGGCTCGTGTCGATCGCGTACTCTCGCTGACTTGCGCCGCGCGTGCGCGTGGTCCGCTTGCTGCAATAGCCGCGTCGCATGACCATCGATCTGGGTGTAATTCGCAGGATTCTCTTTCTCGCCTTGCTCGCGGCGGTGGCGTGGGCCGCAAGCGCCTGCGACGGCGGTGGCAGTGGTGATGACGACGAGGGCGTTACCTCGGCTCCCGATCCCGTCGCGGCGATCGCCGCCTGTAAGGACTACACCGAGACCGCGTGCCGCAAGTTCGGCGCCTGCCTCGGCGAGAACCAGGCGTGGATCAACGACTGCATCGCCGACGACTACGCGCAGCACGGCTCGTGCGAGCAGCAGGTGCAGACCGATATCTGCTTGCTCCATCACGCCGATGCCGTGCAAGCGTGCGCCGATCAGCTCGGCGGCGAGACGTGCGACCAGGCCTGCGGCGACGACGGCTTCTGCTTCGACTACTGCCCGTACTACTGCCCCGAGCAGGACATGATGAAGAGCGATCTCCGGCTCACCGACGGCTTCACCGCTGGCGGCGAGCCCTTTGGTGGCCCAGCTCAGTCGCTGTGAGCGAAGTCGCGCAGCAGCGCCGCGAGTGCCTCGGGCTGCTCGTGCATCGCGAAGTGGCCGCAGCGGGGCAGCTCCACGTAGCGCGCGCCCGGGATAGCCGCGGCCGCGGCCGCGCCCCACTTGGGCAGCGCCATCAGGTCGTGCGCCCCCGAGATCACCACGGTCGGCGTACGCAGCTCGCCCAGGCGGGGACGAAAATCGACCTGCGCGAGCGCCGTGTAATCCGCCACCGTTTGCGCCTGCGACGCCGCGCACGCGATGCTCGCGCTGCGGCGGCGCACGTCAGCTGACGTCTCGGGCGAGTAGCCACCCTCGGCGAGGAAGCGCGGCCAGCGCGCCCACTCGTCGCGCAGGATGCGCACGAACGGCTCGGACACGCCGATGCGCGCCGCGGTGCCGACCAGGGCGAGCCCGGCAACCTTGTCGGGCCAGGCCAGGGCCGCCGCGAGCGCGACCAATCCGCCCATGGAGTGCCCGACCAGCACCGACGGCCCCAGGCACAGCGTGGCGGCGACCAGGCCGACCGCGTCCTTCATCTCGTCGATGCTGGCGACGGCGCCCTCCGAGCGCCCGTGCCCGGGCAGATCGAGCGCCACGCAGCGGCGCATGCGCGCCAGCCGGTGCAGCATGCCCAGCCACACCGCCGAGCTCGCGCCGGCGCCGTGGACGAACAGCAGCGGCGGCCCTGGACGCGCCGCGCCGGCCTCGCGGTAGCGAAGCCGGACGCCGGCGTGCGTGGTGAGGAAGGGCATGCGAGAGGCGAGAGTCTAGGCCGACTCCCTGCGGACGTACCGGACGAAGCTACTTGGCCTTGGCCTTGTGCGCCTTGATGGCCTCGGTCAGCTCGGGCACGACCTTCTCCCAGGTGCCGATGAGACCGTAGTCGGCGACCTGGAAGATGGGCGCCTCGCCGTCCTTGTTGACGGCGACGATGACCTTGGAGCCCTTCATGCCGGCGAGGTGCTGGATGGCGCCCGAGATCGCGACCGCGATGTACAGGTCGGGCGCGACTACCTTGCCGGTCTGGCCGACCTGCAGGTCGGCGGGCACGAAGCCGGCGTCGGTCGCCGCGCGCGAGGCGCCCATGGCGGCGCCGAGGAGGTCGGCGAGCTCCTCGAGGACCTTGAAGTTCTCGCCGGTCTTCATGCCACGGCCGCCGGAGACGACGACCTTCGCGTCGCCGAGATCGGGGC
>JBKJOI010000008.1:0-9345 GCA_046595695.1 Haliangiales bacterium
CACCGGCCCACCGAGCGCCGCGCCTGGGGATGCGTGGGTCCGACGCCGAGCGCCTGGCCGTAGTCCTGATTGTTCGACGAGTGGATCACGAACACGCAGTACCAGTAGACCAGCAGCATCGACGCGATCGTGAGCGCCAGGGCGCCGCCGGTCAGCCAGGCGACCGGCCAGTCGGGGTACTGCGGCGCGACGTGCACGCCCATCGCCACCAGCAGCGCGAGGCGCGCCAGGTCGTCGCCGATGGCGTCCATCCAGCCGCCCAGCTTGGAGAACTCGAGGCGCAGGCGTGCGACCTCGCCGTCGTTGCAGTCCACGGCGCTGCCGAGGAACAGCACGGCCATGCCGATCACGTGGTTCCAGTAACCCGGGCCGGCGGCGATGAAGCAGCCGACCAGGCTGAGCGTCGCCGAGAGCACGGTGATCTGGTTGGGCGAGAAGGGCAGGCGCAGGAACAGGCGCGTGAGCGGCCGGGCCAGCGGGCGCCAGAAGTAGCGGGTCATGGGCGCGTCGAGCGGCTTGTCGACCAGCTCGAACTGCCAGGCGTCGGCGGCGCGCAGCTCCTCGCGCGTGCGCGCGGGGTGGCGCGCGCGACGGGGCACCTGGATGCGGGTCACGTTCGGCTCGGCGGCCACGAACGCCGCGTCGGCGCCGGTGAAGTCGGTCGCCAGCGCGTCCAGCAGCGCGCCGGTGCGCGCGGCCGGCGTCCACACGGCGCCGACGAAGCGATCCCCCGCGCCAGGGTCCACGGCGGCGTGCACGTGATACGGGTCCGCGGCGCCCGCCGCGAGCAGCGGCTGGACCAGCGGCAGGGCGACGACCTGGTCGGTCGCGCGCACCAGCAGGAGCGGCCCGGAGCGCAGCGGAGCCGGCAACCCGGCCAGCTCCTCGCGGCTGCGCACCACGAGGATCTTATCGGCGTCGACGCCCGCGAGGCGCGCGACGCGGCGGCCGCGCTCACCTAGTTCGAGCCCGGTGACGATACGTTCGTCGGCCTGCGCCGGCGCGAGGATCAATGCGAACAGGGGAAGCTCCTGGGAGAGAGAAGGAAGCGAAGCGGACGTGCTAGGCGCTGCGCGAGCGGACGCGCACCGTGGAGATCGGCGCGGGATCCGACTCGAGCTCCATGCACGTGATGTACTCGAGCTGCTCGAGCTTGCGGCCCTCGAAGGCGGTGCTCATGAACCGGTCGATGATGCGGGTGTTCTCCTGCACGCCGGTCCGGGTCGCGAGACAGAGCACGTTGGCGTTGTTGATCTGGCGCGACAGCTCGGCGTCCTCGGTGTTGAGGCAGCGGGCCGCGTAGACGCCGCGGAACTTGTTCGCGGCGATCGACATGCCCATGCCCGTCGAGCAGAACAGCACGCCGACGGCGTCCGCGTGACCACGGACGCGCTCGCACACGCGCTGCGCCGAGGTCAGGTAGTGCAGGTTGTCCGAGCTGACGGCCGGCATGGGGATGCCGTACTGCGCGAGCACGCGGACGTAAGCGTCGAGCTCGGGCAGCAGGTAACGGTCGTACCCGAACACCACGTGCTTGCCGCGGTGGCTACCGAGCTGCCGAATCACGACCTCAGGATGCATGAGCCCTTTCCATGCAATCGACACGCCCCCGAGTCAACCAATCAGAGGCCAGCAATTTCGACGATTTACGGGGGTGGTGGAGCGGGGGTGGTTGAAAGCTGACACGTGGCCGAGGAATGTTCGACACGCGATCGCCGCGAATGCGGCTTGGCGAAGGCGGACCTGGTCGGACTAGGCGGCGGCGCGACCGCGGCCGAGGACCTTGTCGAACGCGTTCAGGATGCCCGCCACGTGCTCGTCGCTGAGGTCGCCGATGGTAGAGATCTGGAAGTGGCCCAGGTCCCCGGGGATCCCGTAGAGCAGGTAGAAGCCCTCGGCCTCCATGCGGCGCGCGAACTCGGGGTACTCGAGGCCGGCGGGCAGCTTGAAGTTCACCGCGATCCACGAGCGGTGCTCGGGATCGAGCTGTGCGGCGATGCCGAGGCCCGCGAGGTGATCGTGGATGTCCATCATCTGCCGGCGGATGCGCGCGAAGTGGTTGGCGATGCCGACGTGCTTGAGGTGATCGCAGGCGGCGCGCAGGGCCGCGTGCAGCGCGACCGGCTGCGCGAAGCGGGTCTGCATCTCCTTGCGCTGCTTCTCGGTCTCGGCGACCAGATCGAAGTAGTAGTTCGAGCGCTTGTGCGCGGCCAGGAGCGGCAAGCACGCGAGCTTAACGAACACGATGCCGAGGCCGGGCACGCCCTGGATCGCCTTGGCCGACGAGGTCACCGCGAGATCGAGGCCGGCGGCCTCGATGTCGATCGGGTAGGCGTACGCGGCCGAGATCACGTCAGCGCCGACCAGCAGCCCGCGCTGCTTGGCCAGGCGGCCGATCTCGACCATCGGGTTCACCAGCCCGGCGCGCGTCTCGTGCGCGACGAAGAAGACCCACTTGAGGCTGGGATCGGCGTCGAGCGCGGCGGCCACCTGGGCCACGTCGATCGGCTTCTGGTCGTTGCCGTCGACGACGGTGTGCGCGTAGCCCTGCTGGACGGCCTGGTCGACGCAGCGCGCGCCGAAGAAGCCGTTGCGGATCATGAGGCCCTTGCCGAGCGGCGCGAACGCGTCGAGGCAGGCACCGACGGCGCCGGTCCCGGTGGACACCAGCATGGTCGCGAAGTAGGCCTTCGCGTCCTTGATGCCGACCAGGTCCTTCACGTCGCGCTCGGTCTCCGCGAACATCGTGCGGAAACCCTCCTGGCGGTGGTAGTTGACCGGCGGATCCGCCATGTACTCCGCGACCAGGCGCGGGATACGGACGGGGCCGGGGGTGAACAGAATCAGCTTGGCTCGGGACATCTAGCGAGGCTCCAGTTCAGCTCTAGGCGGTAGCGCGGCCGGCGGCGCTCATGGCGGCGCGCACGGCGGCGTCGAAGTGCGTAACGAACAGGTCGATCTCGCCGCGCGTGACCGACAGCGGCGGCTGGATGCGGATCACGTTGCCGAGCGGCCCGGTCGCGGTGCAGATCACGCCGCGCTCGAGCAGATCTGACTTCATGCCCAGGATCTGATCCTTGGTCCACGGCTGCTTGGTGGTCCGGTCGAGCACCAGCTCGACGCCGCCCAGCAGGCCCTTGAAGCGGACGTCGCCGATCCAGGGCAGGTCCAGGCCCCAGAAGGCCTTGGTCATGTACTCGCCCATGAGCGCCGCGTTCTCGATGAGGCGCTCGTCCTGGATCACGTGGATCATCTCGAGGCCCGCGGCGCACGAGATCGCGTTGCCCGCCGACGTCGGCGAGGTGGCACCCCAGAACTTCTCGGCGACCTCGGGCGTGGTCATCACCGCGCCCAGGCTGCCGACGCCGCCGGACAGGCCCTTGGCGAGGGTCATGATGTCGGCCTCGAGGCCGTAGTGGTCGGCGCCCCACATCTTGCCGGTGCGGCCGAGGCCGGTCTGGATCTCGTCGAGGATGAGCACCAGGCCGCGCGCGCGGCGCATCGCGTCGACGCGCTTCCACCACTTCTCGGGCGGCGCGACGCCACCGACGGCCTGCATGGGCTCGGCGAGGATCGAGCCGACGTGCGGGTTGGCGTCGAGGATCTTCTCCATCTCGTCGACGCACTGGGTCTCGCAGCTGTCTTCGTGCTTGCAGCGGTAGCAGTACGCGGCGGGCGCCGAGACCACGTTCGGGTCGAGCGGCACCGACGCCGACTTGCGGTAGGACTCGTTCGAGCAGGTCGCCAGCGCCTGCACCGACAGGCCGTGGAAGGCGTTGTCGAGCACGAGCAGGCCGAGCTTGCCCGACTTCTGGCGCGCCATCTTGAGCGCGAACTCGGTCGCTTCACAGCCGCCCGTCGTGTACATGGTCTTCCTGAGCGTGCCGGGCGCGAGGCGGGCGAGCTCCTTGGCCATGCCGACCGCGGGCTCGGAGGCGTGACGCCCCGACACCTGCGACACCTTGTGCAGCTGGGCGATGGTCGCCGAGATTACGCGTGGATGGCTGTGACCGGCCTGGTTGACGAAGTAGCCGGACGTGAAGTCCATGTAGACGCGGCCGTCCGCGTCGCGCACGTGGGTGCCGTGGGCCTCGACGATCGGCAGCGGCTCACCGGCCGCGGTCCAGGGCCGCAGCACGAACTCGGAGTCATCGGCGAGCAGCTGCGCGTTGCTCTGGGTGCGAACATCGGCCGGCAGGGTCACCAGTGACGACGCGCGGCCGGTGTTCTGCTGGAGAGCAGGCGCCTTGGGCGCCGTGGCGTTATCCATTCGGTCCTCGTTCCTCGTGCCCAGGGTGGGCCTACCCGTCTTAAGCAATCCGGGTGCCACACGAAATCGTCGCGAATGTGTCAACAATTCGTCACCCCCCCACCAGGACCCACTCCCGACCCGTCCTTGCCGGGCAAGGCCCTCGAAATCGCGGGGCGGATGTGGCACAAACCATCGACATCATGAAGGCCATCATCCTCGCCGCGGGCGCCGCCACGCGGCTGCGCCCGCTCACGAACGAGACGCCCAAGTGTCTGCTGCCGGTCGCCGGCGTGCCCATGCTGCGGCGTGCGCTCGCCGAGCTCGGCGCCGCGGGCCTGGACGAGCTGGTGATCGTGACCGGCTTCCACGCCGAGAAGATCCGCGAGGCGATCGCCAGCTGGGCGCCCGGCCTGCGCGTCGAGTGGATCCACAACGCCGAGTGGGCGACGACCAACAACAGCGTGTCGCTGCTGCTGGCCGAGCCCGCGGTCGCCGGGCAGGCGTTCGTGATGCTCGACTCCGACATCGTGTTCGAGCGCGGCGTCGTCGACGCGTTGCTGGCCTCGCCGCACGGCGACGCGCTGGCGCTGCGGCCGGGCGTGATGGGCATCGAGGAGATCAAGGTCGAGCTCGACACCAGCGGGCGCGTGCGCGAGATCGGCAAGACCATGGACCCGGCGCGCGCCGCCGGCGAGTCCATCGGCATCGAGAAGTTCTCGGCGACCGGCGGGCGCGGCATGTTCGCCGAGCTCACCGACCGCGTGCGCACGCGGGGCCTCGTGAACGAGTGGTACGAGGCCTCCTGGCAGCAGTGGTTCGAGAAGGGCGGCGTCATGCACGCCGTCGACGTGGGCGCGCATTACTGCGCCGAGATCGACACCGCCGAGGATCTCGAGGCGGTCGGCCGCGCGCTGCAGGCGAGGCGCTAGCGGTGGCCAAGCCGGATCGCGCGCTGGCCAAGCAGGAACGGGCGCTCACCGCGCAGGCAGCAGCGGGCGAGGTGCAGGTCAAGCCCGAGCACTACGACTTCGAGCGCTACGACGATCTCGCGCGCTGGTGCTCGTACTGGTATCAGATCCGCTCCGCGATGCGGCTGCGGCCGCGCAGCGTGCTCGAGATCGGCTCGGGCACCGGCGTGTTCCGCTCGTACCTGCGCAACGCGGGCATCCAGGTCGCGTCGCTCGACATCGACGACAGCCGCACGCCCGACTACGTCGGCAGCGTGGCCGAGCTCGACCGCGCGCTGCCGCCGGGCCTGCGCTTCGACGCCATCGCCGCCTTCCAGGTGCTCGAGCACCTGCCGTTCGAGCAGTTCGAGACCTGCCTCGAGGGCCTGGCGTCGCGCGCCGATCACGTGCTGCTCTCGCTGCCGCACCACGGCAGCCAGTGGCGGCTGTCCTTCCGCTTCCCGGGCCTGCGCGGGTCGCGCGGCTTCCACCTGCCGCACCCGTGGAAGTTCCGTCGCGCCGAGTTCCCCGAGCACCACTGGGAGCTGGGCGTCGGCTACTCGATCCGCGGCATCACGAAGATCATCCGGTCACGCTTCGACGTGATCGATCGCCGCTTCGTGCCGGAGAACCCGTACCACTATATGTGGGTGCTGAAGACGAAGCCGCGGTGACGCGGCGGGGCAGGTAGCGAGGGTTTGCGCGAGCCCTACTTGAAGTAGAGGTGCTGCAGCGTGTTCTTCGGGCCGGTGCAGAAGACGTCGATGCGCTCGTCACCCCAGGAGACGGCGGCGGGGTCACCCTGGAACTCCCCGCCCATGCTCTCCCAGCCCTTCCATTCCTTGCCGTTGAACCACTTGTGCCAGAGCTGGTTGTCGGTGCCGCGCGCGAAGATGTCGAGGCGCCGCTTCTCCCACGAGCACACCGTGGGCGACGACGCGAGCACGCCGCCCAGGTCTTCCCAGTTGGACCACTTGTCGTCGTAGTACTTGTGCACGAGCGCGTTGTTGGCGCCGACGGCAAAGATGTCGATGCGACCCGAGCCCCACGAGACCGAGCAGGGCACGCCCTGGATCTGACCGCCGAGATCCTCCCAGCCCTTCCACTCGCTGCCCGTGTACCACTTGTGCCAGAGCTTGTTGTCGGTGCCGCGCACGAAGCAGTCGAGGCGCTTCGAGCCCCACGAGCAGACCGACGGGGCGCTGGCGCAGATGCCGCCGAGATCCTCCCAGTTGCTCCACGAGCTGCCATTCCACCACTTGTGGCTCATGCCGTTGTTGGTGGCGCGGATGAACACGTCGATGCGGTCGTCGCCCCACGACACCGCCGCGGGTGCGTCGACGAGTGGCCCGTGCATGGGCGCCCCCAGGGACTCCCACTGCTTCCAGCCGCCCTCGAACCAGATGTGCCACATCTGGCCGTCGGGACCGCGGGAGAACACATCGAGACGCTTCTTGGACCACGACGATACGCCCGGCGAAGAGCTGAGCGAGCCGCCGAGGTCTTCCCAGTTGGACCACTTTCCCATGACGCCCCCTTGGAGAATTAGCGGCTTCCAGATTAACACGACCGCGGCGCGGGTCCGCTATGGGCGCGCTCGGGGGCGAGAATCAGCGCGCGGCGGCGCGGACCGCGGCGGCGTCCCGTTCGGCCCACTTGCCGGGCCCGACCAGGTCGCGCACCGCGAGGCCGCTGCCGGGCTGCTTGCCCAGCGGCGCGCGCAGCGCGCGCAGCGCGTGGTAGGGCAGGGCGAGCGTGAACATCGCGCTGCCGAGCAGTTGCTTGGCGACGGTGTCGTGGGCGATCGAGTCGTCCCACAGCCACGCGAGCGTCCAGCGCCAGGCGCCGATCACGTAGAAAGGGTAGAGCAGGCGCACCCGCACCGGGTGGTAGCGGCCGAGCACGCTGTGCACGAACAGCATGAAACGCGCGTAGTAGCCGCCTGGCGTGTTGCGCCGCTTGCCCAGCCCGCCCTCGACGTCGGGGCGGCGGTGCAGGCGCGCGCGCGGATCGAAGGCGATGTACTCGGCGGGGCCCAGCCCGCGCAGCATGCGGATGCCCAGCGAGGTCTCGTCCTCGATGGGCGTGTCGTCGTCCCAGCCGCCGAAGCGCTCGAACACCGAGCGCCGGAACGCGCCGCCGGTGCCGTGCACGTAGTGGCGGCCGCGCAGCGGGTCGTCGTGGCGCGCGTAGTTGTGCGGCAGCCGCAGGATGCTCGAGAAGCGCATGGCCAGGCGGCCCGCGAGCAGGCGGTACAGCGGCGAGATCGCCTGGTCGCCGGTCCACTGGTGCTGGCAGGTGACGCCGGCGCAGCTGGGATCCTCGCGGAACGGCGCCTCGATCGAACTCAGGAAGTCGTCACCGATGGGCAGGTCGTCGTCGTCGATGAAGACGACGACCTCGCCGCGGATGTGCTGGATGCCCTGGTTGCGCGCGCGCGCCCCGCCGAGCGGCGGGAAGCGCAGCACCAGCAGGCGCGGGTCGTGCTCGAGCTCGGCCAGGCGTTTTTCGGCCGCCTCGGGGCGCAAGGTGCTCTGGTCGATCACGGTGATCTCGAAGGAGTCGTGACGCTGGGCGAACAGCGCCTCGAGCAGCTCGCACAGCGCGGGCAACCGGTTGTACGAACGGATCACCACCGAAACCCGCGGACTGCGCTGCAAGCACGTCTCCATGTGGCTATGGGCTGTGGGCTGTGGCTGTAGCCGTGTGGGCCCGTTCCCGGCCGTCGCCGTCGCTTTCCGCCCGCCCGCCAATATAGCCGAGGCTGCGACGCGCCTCACGGGCCGCGGCACGTCGCCGGAACAATGATGAAGGTGACGAAGGAGAAGTCCCGGCGCCGCTGAAGGCCGCGCCGGAGGACGGCGCGAGCTAGCCCGCGGCGCGCTGCTTCTGCGCGAGCACGCGGCTGAACGCGCGCTCGAGGCCGATCATGTGCTCTTCCCGGATATCGCCCATGGTGCAGAGCTGGAAGAGCGTCGGGTCCTCGATGATGCCGTAGAGGATGTAGAAGCCCTCGTCGGCCATGCGCTTGCTGAACTCGGGGTAGAGGATGCCCGGCGGCAGCCGGTAGTTCACCGCGACCTTCGAGCGGAACGCCGGGTCGACCAGCGCCTCGACGCCGAGCGTCTCGAGGTGCGACGTCAGCTCCTCGAGCTGGCGCGCGATGCGGCGCATGTGGTTCTCGATGCCGACCTCGAGCAGGTGGATGCAAGCGCCGCGCAGCGCCGAGTGCAGCTGCACCGGCTGGCCGAAGCGGGGCGCGAGATCCTTCTTCTGCTTCTCGTACTCGCTGATGAGATCGAGGTACTGCCCGCGCGGCTTCGCGCCCGCCCGCTGCGCGGCGGCGATCACGGCCAGCGCGGCGGTACGACCCACCACCAGGCCGAGGCCGGGCACCGCGAGCACGGCCTTCGACGTGGTCGTCGAGATCAGGTCGAGGCCCGAGGCCTCGAGGTGCAGCGGGTACGCGAACGCCGACGACACCGCGTCGGCGCCGACGACGAGCCCGCGCGCCTTGCAGACCTTGCCGATCTCGACGTGCGGGTTCACCAGGCCGGCGCGGGTCTCGTGGGTCACGAAGTAGACCCACTTGATGTCCGGGTGGCTCGCGAGCACGCGGTCGACCGCCGCGGGATCGAGGGGCCGATCATCGGCGGCATCGAAGACGACGTGCGGGATGCCGGCCTGCTTGCACTGGCTCACCAGCCGGTTTCCGAAGAAACCGTTGGTCAGGATCATGCCCTTGCCCAGCGACTCGAGCGCGAGCATGGAGGCTTCGTTGGTGCCGGTCCCGCTCGACAGCAGGATCGTTACGAAATAGTTGTCGGCGTTCTTGATGCCGAGCAGGTACTTCACGTCACGCTGGTTCTCCGCGAACATCGCGCGGAAACCATCCTGGCGGTGGTAGTTGCAGGGCGGATCGATCAGGTACTCGTTGACGATCGCGGGAATCTGCACCGGCCCAGGCGTGAACAATACGAGGTTGGCTCGCGGCACTGCCGTCTCCTGCTGTGAGTTTGTCTGTCCGGTGACGAAGCAATTCCGATGCCGCAACGAATGGGGGCGATTGTGTTGAAAAGCTGTCACCTGGTGCTCTGGCCGATGTCACCCGGTGCCGATCTGGCGCGGTTAGCGAGCCCGCGGTGG
>JBKJOI010000079.1:0-5230 GCA_046595695.1 Haliangiales bacterium
CGGCGGGCGCGCGCGCGCCCGGGGCCGCGGCCCCGCGCGTCGACATCGTGCACACCGAGGTCTGCTCCGTGCACCTGGATCCGACGGTGCACGCGATGGATCAGCTGGTGGTCCAGAGCCTGTTCGCCGACGGGTTCATTCGTTACGCGATGACGGCGGGCGGCAGCGCGAGCGAGCGCCACGCCGGGCCCGCGCTCCGGCTGCTGTCCACCCACGAGGCCATCCTGCCCGATTCGACCGACGCCATGACCTGGATTTTCTCCGACTTCGGCATGCAGATGACGCTCGCGCGTGACGTGCCCGAGCGGATCGCCGGCGCGCTGCGCGGCTTCGTCACCGAGCTCTATCGCCGCGCCGGACGCGACGTGGCCAGCGCCAAGGCCGCCGTGTTCGCGGTGCACCCGGGCGGTCCCAAGATCATCGACGGCGTCGCCACGGTGCTGGAGCTCGACGACGCGCAGCTGCGCGCCAGCCGCGACGTCCTGCGCGAGCACGGCAACATGTCGTCCGCGACCCTGCCCCACATCTGGATGAGGGTCCTGGGCGATGCCGCCGTGGCCCCCGGAACCCTGGTCGCGAGCCTCGCCTTCGGCCCCGGGCTCACCTGCTGCGGCGGCCTCTTCGAGAAGACCTGACATGCTCGCGCTCTTCCTGGTGCCCGCCGGTCTGCAGGCGCTGGCGATGGTGGTCGACGAGGGCTGGTACCACCGGCGCCGCGGCCTGCCCCGCTGGGAGCGGCTCGGCCATCCGCTCGACACGCTCACCGTCGCGCTCTGCTACGCCTGGCTGGTCGCACGGCGCCCCGACGATCCGCACGCCCTCGCGGTCTACGTGGGGCTCGCGCTCCTGTCCTGCCTGTTCGTCACCAAGGACGAGCACGTGCACGCGCGCGTCTGCAGCCCGGGCGAGCACTGGCTGCACGCGGTGCTGTTCGTGCTGCACCCGATCGTGTTCCTCGCCTTTGGCGCCGTCTGGTGGGCGGGCGACAGCTCGTGGATCCTGCGCGGCCAGCTCATGCTCACCCTCGCCTTCATGGCCTATCAACTCGTCTACTGGAGCCTTCATGCAAAGCGACAAGTCCCTGCGCCCGGTGAACAACGCGATCTACGACGAGCTGGGCGCCCGCTGGTATGACGCCAAGGATGACCCGGTCGCGCTGCTGCGCGCCGAGTCCCGGCATCGCAACCCCTGGGTGGCGCAGCAGATCTTCCGCGCCTTCGGGCCCCGGCCCTGCTCGGTGCTCGACGTCGGCTGCGGCGCCGGCTTCCTGTCCAACTACCTGGTCCAGCGCGGGCACCGAGTGATCGGCCTGGACGCCGCGCCCGACTGCCTGGCCGAGGCGGCGCGCCACGATGCGTCGCGCACCGTGATCTACGAGCAGGGCGATGCGCTGGCGCTGCCCTACGACGACGCGAGCTTCGACGTCGTCTGCGCGATGGACTTCCTCGAGCACGTCGAGGAACCGGGCCGCGCGATCGCCGAGATCGCGCGGGTGCTCGCGCCCGGCGGCATGTTCTTCTTCCACACCTTCAACCGCAACTGGCTCTCCTACCTGGTGGTCATCAAGGCGGTCGAGTGGTTCGTCAAGAACACGCCGAAGGACATGCACGTGCTGCGGCTCTTCCTCAAGCCGGAGGAGGTCGCGGCCATGTGCCGTGAGCACGGCATGGAGCCGGTCCAGATGCTGGGCTCCCGGCCTCGCTTCGGCGCCCCGGCCTGGCGCGCGCTCGCGAGCGGCAGCGTCGGCGACGACTTCGAGTTCACCTTCACCCCCTCGACGCGGCTCGCCTACACCGGCTTCGCCCGGCGGAGGGACCCCGCGGCGCAGACTTGAGCGTCTACGACCCCGATCGTCTGGACCGGCGCGACCCCGCGCTCATCCGCGCGCTCCTGCCGGTGGCCGAGTGGTTTGCTGCGCACTACCTCCGGCTGCGCTGGGACGGCGGCGAGCACGTGCCGCGCGGCCCCGCCGTGTTCGTGGCCAACCATAACGGCGGCATCATGGGCCCCGATCTCTTCTGCACCCTGCCGCTCCTGTGGCGGCTCCTGGGCCCCGAGCAGCCGCTGCACGCGCTCGCGCACGACTTCGCGATGCGCCAGCTCACACCGCTCGGCCGGCTGCTGCAGAAGCTCGGCGCGGTCGCCGCGACGCCGGCCAACGCGGCGCGCGTGCTCGCGAACGGCGGCCAGGTGCTGGTCTACCCGGGCGGCGATCTCGACGCCTACCGCAGCTTCCGGCGTCGCGACGAGGTCGTGATCCTGCCGCGTGCGGGCTACGTCAGGGTCGCCCAGGCGCACGGCGTGCCCATCGTGCCCATCGTGGCGCAGGGCGCACACCGCAGCGCCGTCATCTTCTCGGAGGGCCGCTGGATCGCCGAGCGGCTGGGCATGCGAAGCTGGGCCCGGCTCGAGCGCTTCCCGCTGGCGCTGGCGCTGCCGTGGGGCCTCGCGCCCGGGCCCTGGCTGCCCTACCTGCCGCTGCCGTTCCCGATCCGGGTGCGGATCCTGCCGCCCGTGCACGTGGGCGCGGCCGAAGATCCCGCCACGGTCTCCGCGGGCATCCAGGGCTCCATGCAGCGTGCGCTCGACGAGCTGCGCCATGGATGAGCCGGTCGGCCCGCGCGCGCAGGTCGCCCGGCTGCCCGATGGCGGGCAGCTGAGCTACACGATCCTGGGCCGGGCCAGCGCTGCGCCGCCGGTCCTGCTCAACCGTCCCCTGGGCGGGTCGATGGTGCTGTGGGGCGCCTTCGCCGAACGACTGGCGCGCGAGCTCCAGGTGATCGCCTTCGATCCGCGCGGCGTGGGTCGCTCGAGCGACCTGCGGTGGCGACACTCGACGCGCGCCATGGCCCGGGACGCGGTCGCGCTCCTCGACGTCCTCGGCGTCACGCGCACGCACGTCTTCGGCGTCTCGCTGGGCGGCATGGTCGCCTCGTGGATCGCGACCGATGCGCCCGAGCGGGTGGCCCGCCTGGTGCTTGCCTCGACGATCCCTGAGGCGAGCGCGCTGTCGCGGCGGTCGCTGGCCAAAGGCCTGGGCTTCGCGCAATGCTTCGCCCGGCGCGGCGCCGCGGCCGAGCTCTGCCTGGTGCGGCAGGTGGTGTCGTCGGCCTTTCAGGCCGCGCACCCGCGCCGCATGGCCGAGATCGAGCGACTCGTGAGCGCGACGCCCGCGCGTCGCGCGAACCTCGTGAAGCTGGCGCTCGCCGCGGCGCGCCACCGGCCCGCGGTGCCGTCGGCCCCGCTCCGCCCCGACACGCTGCTCCTCTTCGGCGCGTTCGATCCGCTGGTCGGGCGGACGGCGCGCGCCGAGCTGCTGCGCGATTTCCCCGACGCGACGCTCGAGATCTTGCCCGACGCGGGACACGACCTCTCGCTCGAGCAGCCGCTCGCGCTGGCCGAGCGCGTGCTCGCCTTCCTGAGCGCGCCTGACGTCGCTTAGCCCGCGTCGGGAGGCGGCTCGTTGCAGAAGTGGGGCGGGAGCGTGGCCTGGCAGGTGCCGTCGACGCAGTCGGCGACATCATCGGTGCAGTCGCACCAGCACTCCAAGCTCGAGCTGCAGTCCGCGTCCAGGCAGCGCGCCTCGAAGTCGGCCTCGATGGCCGCCGCGGCGGAGCCGGCGTACGCGGCCTGGTTCACGGCCAGACCACCGCACCTGAGCATGGGCGAGCAGCCGCAAGACGCTCCGCCGCCGACGATCGCGCAGTCGGCTGCGCTGCGGCAGGGCTTCGGCACCGCTGCCACCGCGGGTCCGAAGTCCTGCTGCAGCGCGCTGCACGCTCTCAGCGGCACCGCGTCGAACGCTGCGTCCGCAATCTCGCCCGCGCCCGCTCCACCGCCGCAGGCCGACACCCACACGAGCAGCGCCGGCGCGAGCCACCGCGAGCGCACTAGCTGTTGTCGTTCGCGATGTAGACGAGCACGACCGTGATGTTGTCGTCGCCGCCGCGATCGTTGGCGAGATCCACCAGCAGCTGAGGCACCTTGCGGTAGTACGTCGACGCCAGGATGCGGCCGATCTCCTCGGCCTCGATGTAGTTCGACATGCCGTCGGAGCACATGATGAAGCAGTCGCCGGGCAGCACCGGGACGCCCAGCAGGTCGACGTCGACCTCGCGCTCGAAGCCGACCGAGCGCGTGATGATGTGGCGGAACTTGGACTCCTTGGCCTCGGCCTCGCTCATCACGCCCGCCTTCACCTGCTCGGCAATCCACGAGTGATCCTCGGTGATCTGCTCGATGCGGCCGTCGCGGAAGAGGAACGCCCGGCTGTCGCCGACGTGCGCCAGGTGCGCGCGCTCCTTGTAGAAGAGCAGCGAGGTCAGCGTGGTGCCCATGCCGGAGAGGCGCGCGTCCGCCTGCGCGGCGTCGAAGATGGCCCGACCGGCGACCCGCGCCGCGGCGCGCAGCACCGTGGCCGCTGCCGACTGCGGCGCGATCTTGAGCGGCAAGGTGTCCTCGCCCACCTGGTACGGCAGGGTCTCCTTGGAGGGGTCGCGCCCGACCGAGCTGTCGAAACTGGGGATGCCCGGCACCGTGGTGTCGAGCGGCACCACCGAGAGCGAGGGATCCTCGGCGATGAGCTTCTGCGCCGCGGCCTCGAACTCGCCGGCCTTCTCGACCTCGCGCCGCAGCACGTCGACGGCCATCCGGCTCGCGTGATCGCCACCCTGGTGACCGCCCATGCCGTCGGCGACGATGTACAGCGCGAGCTTGTCGTCGACGAGAAAGCTGTCTTCGTTGTGATCGCGCTTACGGCCTACATCGGACAGCGACCACGAGATGCGCTTCACGTGCCCCCCTTGCCTCGCCAAGCGCGTAGCCCTACTTGGTCACGGGGTACTCGGCGGACTTCTCCGAGTGGTCCCGCCCGTCGAACTTGAGCAGCTTCCCCTTGCCGTCGATCCTGGTCAAGATATTGACCGGCCGGCGCCACACCTTCTGCAGGCTGGACAGCGTGTCGCGCGCGTGATCCATCTTGAGGTCGACGCCCTCGTGACGGTGGCGCAAGAGCAGCTCGCCGCGGTTCTCGAAGTTGCCGTCGTCGACGTAGATGAACGGCTGACCCGAGTTGGTCAGCTGGAAGAGCATCCGATCCTTCACCTTCTTGAACTCGCGGGTCTCGATCTCGTAGTTGCCCGAGCGCTCGCTGAACTGGAAGGCGTAGAACTTCTGCTCGTGGCAGAACTCGATGGTGAAGAACTCGTCGATGAAGGTCACGTCGTTGTAG